>DIJW01000229.1:0-13388 GCA_002421475.1 Thiomicrospira sp. UBA5634
ATTCAATTTTGTTTAATCCGCGTGCGCGTGATCAATTTGAAGCGTTTTTCCAGCGTGAAGATACCTTCAGTTTGGGTGTCTGCAACGGTTGTCAAATGATGTCGAATTTAAAAGACATTATTCCGGGTGCATCCCATTGGCCGGCGTTTAAACGCAATATGTCTGAACAGTTTGAAGCACGTTTGTCGTTGGTTGAGATTCAGCCTTCTCCATCAATTTTATTGGCCGGTATGGCAGGTAGCCGTATTCCTGTTGCGGTAGCGCACGGTGAAGGGCGTGTTGAGTTTGCTTCCGGTCAGGTTTCTCAAGCCGATGGTTTAGTGAGTGTACGTTATGTTGATGCGACCGGTAAAGCAACGGAACGTTATCCATTTAACCCTAACGGTTCTGCACAAGGTATTACCGGTTTGACGACTAATGATGGTCGAGTAACGATTATGATGCCCCATCCGGAGCGTGTTTTCCGCGCAGTGCAACATTCATGGTGTCCTGACGACTGGCGGGAAGATGCTCCATGGATGCGTTTATTCCGTAATGCACGTAAATGGGTGGGTTAAAAACTTAATTGAGCCTACTCAGGTATGTTTTTGTGATAAATAGGATTTGTTTACGGATAAGATAATTCTGGTCTAGTAGTTGAGTCGGATATTTGACAAGACGAAGCGCTATACGTTACCTTAGTCGGACTTTTTTGGCGGCATTATGCTGAACTTTAATAATAACGGAGAGACCTTATGTCTTTAAATCGTCGCGAATTTCTTCATGTAATGGCTGTAGCGGCTGCAGCGGGTATGTTGCCGGCTGGCGCACGCGCCATGGGTACAAAGCCAAGCGAATGGACTGGTGATGCTTCTATGTACAACTTGCCGATGAAGGGCAATGTTCGTTTGTTACATATTACTGACACGCATGCACAATTAAAGCCAATTCACTTCCGTGAGCCGAACGTGAACTTAGGTGTTGGTCCAGCTTTTGGTCAGTTGCCACACGTTGTTGGTAAGAAATTATTAGAAAAAACCGGTGTTAAAGAAGGCACGGCTGAAGCCTATGCATTTTCTTATTTAGACTTTGAAAATGCTGCTGCTCAATATGGAAAAGTGGGTGGTTTTGCGCACGTTAAAACGTTAGTTGATATGTTGCGTGATCAAGCCGGTGGCCGCAAAAACACTTTATTGATGGACGGTGGTGACTTGTGGCACGGTTCTGCAACCGCGTTGTGGACACGTGGTATGGACATGGTTGAAGCAACCAATATTCTTGGTTTAGATATTTTGACCGGTCACTGGGAATTCACTTATGAGCAAGAAGAAGTTGTGCGTAATTTGAACAACTTTAAAGGTGAGTTCTTAGCACAGAATATCCGTATTCGTGAAGATGCCTTGTTTGGTGACGAATACCGTGAAATGTGTGAGCGTCATGGTGGTCATGGTTTATATAACGAAGATGAAGTTCGTCCGTTCAAACCTTATACCGTAAAAGAAATTAACGGTCAGCGTATTGCTGTTGTAGGTCAGGCTTTCCCACGTACTGCGAACGCTAACCCACAAGCTAACTTCCCAGATTGGTCATTCGGTTTACGTGAAGAAGAGTTGCAAGAAACGGTTGATCATATCCGTGCTAACGAAAAAGTAGCTGCGATTGTGATGATTTCTCACAACGGTATGGACGTAGATATCAAAATGGCAAGCCGTGTTAATGGTATTGATGCTATTTTTGGTGGTCATACCCATGATGGTATGCCGGTTCCAACTAAGGTTAAAACCCCTGAAGGTGGTGTATGTTACGTGACTAACGCTGGTTCAAACGGTAAGTTTGTAGGTGTTATGGATCTAGACATCAAAAATGGTAAGTTAGCTGGTGTGAACTACCGTCTATTGCCGGTATTCTCAAATGTATTGAAAGCTGATACAGAAATGCAATCTTTCATCGACAACCTATACAAGCGTAAATATGACGAAACAGTCATTGAAGCACGCCGTGAAGAGTTCAAAGTTAATAAAGATCGTTTAGGTAAAACTTACGGTGACATTTTGAGTGAAGAATTGGCTGTAGCGGAAGACACTCTATACCGTCGTGGTAACTTTATGGGTACTTGGGACCAGATTTTGGTTAACGCATTGCGTGAAGAACATGATGCTGAAATCGCTATGTCAGCTGGTGTTCGTTGGGGTACTTCTGTAATGCAGGGTGAAATGATCACTATGGAACGTTTGATGGATGAAACATCATTAACCTATGGTGAAACTTACCGTACAGAGTTAACCGGTGCGCAGTTGAAAGATATTTTTGAAGGTATCTGTGAAAACTTGTTCGTAGTTGATCCATACCTACAATCGGGTGGTGACATGGCGCGTATTGGTGGTTTGGATTACGATTGTGATCCAAACGAAACTTTAGGTCGTCGTATTACTAACTTACGTTTAGACAATGGTAAAGGTATTGAGCCTAACAAGAAGTATTCTGTAGCCGGTTGGGCACAGGTTGATTCAGTCGGTGAAGGTCGTTTGATGTGGGACGTTGCGGCAGATTATTTACGCCGTAACAAAGGTAACTTGAAGTTGAAGAAAGTTAACCACCCAACATTGAAAGGCGTAAAAAACAACCCAGGTATTGCAGATTACGCAGGTAAGTTGGTTTAATTCAACACCTAGGTTTGTACAAAAAAACCCAGCTTCGGCTGGGTTTTTTATTTATGACGCACCGCCAGGCCTGGTGCTCAAACTTTAATTAAGTTTGTAATCTTAAAAGTGCTACTTTAGAATAACGCCAGTTTTTACCTTTCCAATATTCGCTTCAGTGGTTTGTTTCCGCGCGAATAATCTTTCGGGCATCAGCCTGAATCTTCTTTAGTTACATAAAAGCGGGTTAGTTATGTTGTTATCTCAGAACAGAAAAGATTGGTTCGGAAATATCCGAGGCGATATTTTGGCGGGTATTGTGGTTGCATTAGCCTTAATTCCGGAGGCCATTGCGTTTTCTATTATTGCCGGCGTTGACCCGAAGGTTGGATTATATGCCTCGTTTGCAATTGCGGTGATTATTGCGATTACCGGCGGTCGTCCTGGCATGATTTCTGCCGCCACCGCAGCAACGGCGGTATTGATGATTACGCTGGTAAAAGAGCATGGGCTTGAATATTTATTAGCCGCCTCAATTTTAGCCGGCTTGTTGCAGATTCTGGCCGGTTATCTCAATTTACATACACTGATTAGTTTTATCTCGCGCTCGGTGATGGTTGGTTTTTTAAATGCATTGGCGATTTTGATTTTTATGGCGCAATTACCTGAGCTGACCAATGTCACTTGGCATGTTTACGCCTTAACAGCGTTTGGCTTAGCGATTATTTACTTGTTCCCGTATATGCCTAAAATCGGCAAGCTTATCCCTTCTCCGTTGGTAACGATTGTGGTGTTGACCGCGATTGTATTAGCGATGGGAATAGATGTGCGCACCATCGGCGATATGGGCGAATTGCCGGATACCTTACCTATTTTCTTGTGGCCGGATGTACCGCTGACGTTGGAAACACTTTGGATTATCTTGCCTTATTCTGCAGCGATAGCGGTGGTTGGATTGTTAGAGTCGTTGATGACTGCGCAGGTATTGGATGAAATGACCGATACCGACAGTGACAAAAAACGCGAATGTAAAGGTCAGGGTGTAGCAAATATCGGCTCAGGCTTAATCGGCGGTATGGCGGGTTGTGCGATGATCGGGCAGTCCATTATTAACGTAAAATCCGGTGGCCGTGGGCGGTTATCGACTTTTACCGCAGGGATTTTGTTATTGATCATGGTGGTGTTCATCAGTGATTGGTTGGCCGTGATTCCGATGGCGGCGTTGGTTGCGATTATGATAATGGTGTCAATTGGTACGTTTAATTGGAAATCTATTCCAGAAATGCGTACCAATCCAAAATCGGCAACGGTAGTGATGTTGGCGACTGTGATTGTGACTTTGTGGACACATAACTTGGCGTTTGGTGTACTGACAGGTGTGGTGTTGGCGGCGTTGTTTATGGCGACCAAACTGCAGCAATTTATGGCGGTGGAAAGGTCGTTTGATGCGGCAACCAATACTCGTACTTACACCGTGGTCGGTCAGGTGTTTTTTAACTCAACAGATAAGTTCATTGGTTATTTTGACTTTAAGGAAGCTGTTGATAAGGTTATTATCGATGTTCACCGTGCTCATTTTTGGGATGTTAGCGCAGTTTATGCACTGGACAAGGTCGTTATTAAATTACGCCGAGAAGGTGTGGATGTTGAAATAATTGGTTTAAATGAGGCAAGTGAAACCTTAGTGGACAAATATGCAGTGCATAATGATCCTGTAAAAATCGCTAAAGTAATGGGAGGCCACTAATGGAACAACTACAAAAAAAATGGGTGATGGCCTGTGTGGATGGTTCTGCCAATAGTGAAGCAGTGGTGGACTATGCCGCTTGGATTGCACAAACTGTGCAGTCTCCTTTGGAGTTAGTGCATACCATTGAACATAGCATGTTACTTGAACATACCGATCATTCAGGTAATTTGACGCCAAATATGCGTGAAGACCTGATGAAAACTCTGTCAGAAGACGAGCAGGCAGAAAGTAAGGCCTTAATAGCGCAAGGTAAGACTATGTTGGCTAACGTTATGTCACGGATTGATGTGGCGGCAATTCCACAGGTCATGAGTAAACAGCGCCACGGCACGCTTGCTGAAGCATTGAAAGATTTGGAGGCCGAAATTCGGGTGCTGGTTTTAGGATTGCGTGGTGAAGATCACTCCGATGCAGAAAAAGGCATAGGATCGCAGCTTGAAGAGTCGATTCGCGCATTGCACCGACCTATTTTTATTGTTAATGGGGCATTTAAAAAGCCACAATCAATGATGTTGGCTTATAACGATACCGATGGTGCGCGCAAGGCGTTGGATATGGTTTGTATCAGTCCATTATATCGGGGTATGCAGGTGCATCTTGTACACGTATCGGATAATGAAAACCATGCTAAACAGTTATTGCTAGAAGCCGGGTTTAAATTACAGCAAGCGGGGATCGAACATCAAACGGCGTTGTTAAGCGGTGATGCACAAACCCAATTAATGGACTATCAACAGCAAAATAATATTGATATGACGGTGATGGGTGCGTTTAATCATGGTAAGTTGCGCAATTTATTTTTTGGCAGTTTTACTTTGAAAATGTTGGCCAACAATAACAAGCCATTATTGTTACTGCGCTAATAAATAAAGTCGTCCAAACAAAACAGCCCGCATTGCGGGCTGTTTTGTTTAACAAGGTTTAACCACCAGGCCTGGTGGTTAGTCTGATTCAGCGGTTTGGACGGGTTGTGGCTCAGAAAGTCCCATTGCTTGCATTTGCTGTTCGCGGAAGGCTTGCAACCCTTGTTGTACGAGTTCAAATGTTTTTTCGGCATTTTCTTTGATTGAACCTTCATAAACACCAAAGCCGGTCAGAATATTGGTCGCATCTTTAAAGCCGTCTTCGATGCCGCCACCGATGACACTCAGAAACTTATCCAACAGGGCTTCACCCTCTAGTTTTGGATTGGCTGTTTTATAGGCTTCGAAAAAGCCAACAGTGCCTTGCACAATACGGTTAGCGGTATTTTCCGGTGACCAATAGTCGATGCCACCTTGTTCCGCAAGTTTTTCGGCGCTAATCGCATCCGGCCCTAAGTCGGGAGCAAGCACTTCATTGATTTTATCAATGGTTTCTTGGAATAGGATTTTGAGCGCATTAGCATTTTTAGGTGCACCATCACCAAATAAGTGTTGGATTAAATTAGCTTGCGTTTCAACACGTTGTTGCTCTTTCGTGAGCATTTTTTCTTGCCCGGGAGCTTGTTGATTTTTTCCAGACGACGAGGTCTCTAGTGAAAACTTTTCGGCCCGTTTTGTTTGGTTGTCAACTAACTTGTTCTGTGGCGTTGTATTGTCTATTTGGGATACTTTTTGATAGGCTTGATTAAGTCCATGAGTCGGTTGAATAGGCATGGTGTCATCCTCTTTCTGGTCAATATAATTAAAGCGCATTACCCGGTTTTTTGATTTTATCGTATTTTGAATCACCAGGCCTGGTTGTTTACCTTTAGGTTAACGGCACACAATCACTAACCTTAAGGACAAATCAAGTGAAAAATGCTATGATTCGCGGTTTAAATTTTTGTGTGATTAAAACGTCATGATGGAATTAAATCCGATCTATAACTGTATTGAGGATTATCAAGCGCGCAGCCAAGTTCTTCGGGGGTATCTTTGACTACGATACCAAATCTGAGCGTTTGGTTGAGGTATCGCGCGAGCTGGAAGATCCAAAGATTTGGGATAATCCGCAGCGTGCGCAGAGCTTAGGTAAAGAAAAAGTTCAGTTGGAAAATATTGTTGAGACGCTGGATAGCTTGAGTGGTGGATTGGCGACTTGCGCCGAGTTGCTTGAAATGGCTGAAGCCGAGCAAGATGAAGGCATGGTTGAAGAAGTTAAAACCGAACTAAACGATCTTGGGCAAAAGCTGGATAAGCTTGAGTTCCAAATGATGTTTTCCGGTGAAATGGATCCCAACAATTGTTATGTCGAAATCCAATCCGGCTCCGGCGGTACCGAAGCGCAAGATTGGGCGAGCATGTTATTGCGTATGTATTTACGCTGGATCGAACGTAAAGGCTTTAAAGCAGAAGTGCTTGAGGTATCGGATGGTGAAGTCGCCGGTATTAAAGGCGCGACCATCCATGTGGTCGGCGATTATGCATATGGCTGGTTGCGCACCGAAACCGGCGTACACCGTTTAGTGCGCAAGTCGCCGTTTGATTCGGGTAACCGCCGTCATACTTCATTTGCATCGGTGTTTATTTCGCCGGAAATCGACGATGATGTAGAAATTGATATTAATCCGGCCGATTTACGCATTGACGTGTATCGCGCGAGTGGTGCCGGTGGACAGCACGTTAACCGAACCGAGTCGGCGGTGCGTATAACCCATTTACCGACCAACACCGTTACACAGTGTCAGAATGGGCGATCACAACACCAAAACAAAGCCGAAGCAATGAAGCAGTTACGCGCTAAACTCTATGAGTTAGAAATGCAAAAACGTAATGCGGAAAAGCAGGTGTTGGAAGATTCAAAATCCGATATCGNNCAGTATGTAAATAAAAGAGAATCAGCAGTAAGATTGACTCATACACCAACAGGGATAGTAGTTAATTGTCAGTCAGAAAGATTACAAGGGAAAAATAAAGATAGGGCGATGCAAATGCTTAGTGCTCGCTTATATCAACACAATTTAGAAAAACAAGAAGCTGAGATGTCCAAAATTAAAGGAGACAAGGTTTCTGTGGGTTGGGGCAGTCAGATTCGTTCATATGTATTGGACTCAGGACGGATTAAAGATTTGCGTACCAGTGTCGAAACCGGCAATACCTCGGCGGTGTTAGACGGTGATTTAGATCAATTTATTGAAGCCAGCTTAAAAGCCGGTTTGTAACCACCAGGCCTGGTGGTTGATAATAGCATTTTATTAGGAATACTTTCATGTCAGAACAAAATACGACTCCAGAAATTGATGAAAACAAAATCATCGCCGAACGCCGCTCAAAGTTAGACGCGATTCGTCAAACAGGGCAGGCTTATCCAAACACCTTCCGTCGCGATGTGTTGGCGATGGATTTGCAAAATGAATACAGTACTAAAACCAAAGATGAATTGGCAGCCATGGAGCCGGTGCGTGTTAAGGTGGCCGGTCGTATGATGTTGCGCCGCATTATGGGCAAAGCTAGTTTTGCGACTTTGCAAGACATGAGCGGACGCATTCAGGCTTATGTCACGCGTGATGACTTACCGGATGGGTTGTATAACGAACAGTTTAAAAAGTGGGATTTGGGTGACATTATCGGGGTGAGCGGTTATTTGTTTAAAACCAATACCGATGAACTGTCGATTCACGTTGAATCTATTGAGTTGATTACCAAAGCTATTCGTCCGTTGCCGGATAAATTCCACGGTCTGCAGGATCAAGAAGTACGTTATCGTCAGCGTTACTTGGATTTAATTATGTCCGAGCAAAGCCGTAAAACCTTTGAAATGCGTTCTAAAATTATTCATGCGATGCGTGAGTTTTTTGTGCGTAAAGGTTTTATGGAAGTGGAAACTCCAATGATGCAAGTCATTCCGGGTGGTGCGTCAGCCAAACCGTTTGTGACCCATCATAATGCGTTGGATATGCCGTTGTTTTTACGGATTGCGCCCGAGCTATATTTAAAACGTTTATTGGTTGGCGGTTTTGAAAAAGTGTTTGAAATCAATCGTAACTTCCGTAATGAAGGCTTGTCTACTCGTCATAATCCTGAGTTTACGATGGTTGAGTTTTATGAGGCTTATGCCGACTACACCAATATGATGGATTACACCGAGGAGATGTTTAAAGAATTGGCGCAATTGGCGTTGGGTTCGGGTGAAGTGCCTTACCAAGGTCAGGTGTTCCACTTCGATAAACCCTTTGCACGAATTACGATGAAAGACTCGATTGCGTTGTATAACGAAGGCGTAAAAGCCGAAGATTTAAACGATATCGAATACTGCATTGCGTTGGCGGAAAAGTTAAAAATTGATATTCGCCCCGGTTATGGCTTGGGCAAAATTCAAACCGAAATTTTTGAAGCCACGGTTGAACATCGTTTGATGGATCCAACCTTTATTACCGAATATCCGGCAGAAGTGTCACCTTTGGCGCGTCGTAACGATCAGAACCCTTTTGTAACGGATCGTTTTGAGTTGTTTATCGGCGGGCGTGAATTGGCAAATGGTTTCTCAGAGTTGAATGATGCAGAAGATCAAGCCGAGCGTTTTATGGATCAAGTGCGCGCCAAAGAGTCGGGCGATGATGAAGCGATGCATTACGATGCCGATTTTATTACCGCTTTGGAACACGGGATGCCACCGGCAGCAGGTCAAGGTATCGGTATCGACCGTTTAGTGATGTTATTTACCGACTCGCCCAGCATCAAAGATGTGTTACTGTTTCCGCATATGCGTCATCAATAACAGATTTGGTTTGTAAACGAAAGCCGTCTTAATTAGACGGCTTTTTTGTTTATTCAGGCCTGTTGAAGTAATTTAAGTCGCTATTAAGCACAAAAATTCGAGCTGTGTTGTCTGGACAATAAAATCATTTTGGGGGAATATGTGCAAGTTGCTTTATCTAAGCGGATATTAAGCCGTTATGCATTAAATATGACAAGGTGGTTGTGTGCAAAATAATAATCTAATCATAGATAAACCCGTTGAGGCTGATTTAGTTGACAGAATTTTAGCTAAAGAGTTGTACGCAAAAGCATTAGGCACCGTTTATAGCCATCTAATATTCGGCACTATTTTTCTGTTTTTATTTTACTCAAAAGTTGAATTGAGCTGGTTAATCATCTGGGGTGGGGTGTTATTTAGTAACGCGATTATTCGTTTTCTGTTTATACGCCACTGGTTAAAAATGCCGGAAAATCAGAGAGACCAGCCTTGGATGTCGAGAATGGCTTTTATGACATCATTAGTGAACGGTTTGTTATGGGCATCAACGGTTTTCTTTTTAGATTTTTATCATTTGCCGTTTGAGTCGGTAGCGACCAGTATTATGGTGTTCGGCTTGGCTGCGGCGGCTGCGGTATATTCAGCTTATTTTTTGCCGGCATTTTATTTGGCAGTTACGCCATATATTGGCAGTTACATTTTGTATCACACAACCCAGTTGACGTATGAGTCGGCGTTGATGGCGGTCGTTTTTGGCGTGTTTGGTTTGATGTTATATAGCCAAGCGACGCAGTTAAACACCACGCATCGCAAAAACATTGCACAACGTATTGAAAACGATCATTTGATTGAAGCATTAAAAGAGTCGAGTTTGGAGTATAAAAAGGAGTCTAATACTGACTTTTTAACCGGCGTTCATAACCGGCGTTATTTTGATCGGATGATTAAAATGTTATGGAAACGCCATTTAATTGATGAAAAGCCACTTTGTATTGTGATGTGTGATATTGATAATTTTAAAACGTTTAATGACAGCTATGGCCATGCCGCAGGGGATGAAATTTTGCGCCAAGTGACTAAGTTGATTTTGGATAATATTCGTTACAGTGATAGCCTGTGTTGTTATGGCGGTGAAGAATTTGTATTGGTTTTGCCGGAAACTGCGTTAGATGAGGGCTGTGAAAAAATTGAACGCTTACGACAAAAAATTGAACAGCATTCGTTTGTAATTGGTGATCAAAAACACCAAATCACCCTGAGTTTTGGTGTAAGTTCGAGAGTGCCATTTAACATGGAAGATTATCAGGAGTTGGTCGCTTTAGCCGACCAGTTAATGTATCAAAGTAAACAAACGGGTCGAAATAATGTAACGGTACAAGTTACAGCAGAAGAAGCGTAAGTGAATGTAATACCGGTATAGTCTGTCTATACCGGTCGCATTAATTGTACGAGTTATTTTTACGTTTTAGTGTAGGTAATTTACAAATTTAATATTTGAATGTAAAAGACAGGGTCGCGAATCCATGGCGATCAGCCTGTGTTTTGAACTCTTTGCTGCGGTAAATATGACTGTAACTAATGCGTGTTTTGGGCCAGTCAAAAACCAGTCCAAGCTGTAAATCACTGATTAAAACTTCTCTTTCTACCTGACGACTATCTACAAAGGTGTTGCCATCAAGAAAAATATTATGGGCAACTGCGCGACCTTCAACACCGGCAAATACATACCAGCCGATTGATTTCATGGGGGATAAAACACCTGCACTTGGTAAGCCGTAATTAAGACGCGGTGCGCCATAGTCATTCGGTAAATCCGATCCAAATCTTACCGTCACGCCGCCACCGGTAAATGTATACACATTACCCACAGCACCACTGATGTGTGGCGTAACATCGATTTCATATTCCTGTAGTGATGCAGTTAAAAATCCACGCCAACTGCGTTGATAAGCGATGTTTAATCCAAGTTCATTTTCAAGCTGGCTATCCCAACCCAAAGGTTCGGGTGAGTTAATTAACTCGTGGATAAACTTTTGGGTTTGTTCGGCTCCTGATGCGGGTCCAACAACACCAATCGTAAAAGTCAGCATATCCAGTTGGTTATCTGTTTCCGTTGCTAAACCGATAGCGGCATAAAGCCATCCGGCGTAAGGTCGGTCGTTTTGATCGGGATTAATTTGATTGGTACGACTGGGCGTGTACATATTTTGCCCAAAGGTATAGCCATGTCTTGTTGATTCCTGCTGAGGAAAAAATGGCACGGCGTTTGCCATTTTTAAAGCCCAGTTGGGTGTTCGCGTTTTTTTATCCATTAACCAAGTTAAACGTAATCCATTGGTGTAATAGCGGTCAGACGGGAACAACGAAAATGCGTCATTATCTTGACTGTAACTGAAAGTTACCGAGCCTTTGTCTGGTTGTATGTCGGTTTGTTCTGCCGATGAAATGGGTGAAAGCAGTAACAAAACCAGTGTAAATAGTGGTGCATAAAGGAGCTTGAGGAGCGTGTTTTTTTTCAGCCTATTGTTTGAGTTGGGCTTCATGGTGGTTTCCTCACTGGTTAAGCTATAAATAAGGCATTTCCTTATTTAGATTCTTATTATTCAATTTGTTCGTTAGCATTAAGTGTAGTATATGCTACATTACATAAAAATAAAATACGGCAGCAACAAAATGAATCAGCAACAAACAGGGAGTGTTCAGACTGGGGAACAGCGGTTGGCATGAATAGATGATGTATTATTTGTTAGAATCTAGTCATTCGATTGTGGTTTGGTATGTGTTTTATGGATGCTTATTCAGTAATTAATATCAAAAATATCTTGAAAGCACGCCAGTTGTTGGCGTGCTTTGATCTCAATTTGCAACGTTTAATTAAACAGGGCGTTGATAAAGATGAGAGTGAGGTGGATGTATTGGAAATGCTTTCAAGTTGTTTAGAGGAAGCGTTAGAAAATGGTATGGATTTCAATCAGCTACAGTCAAGAGCTTCCCAATTAGCGCGTTATGCTTTAGATCAAGGTTATGCGCAACATGAGATAGAAAACTTGTTAACGATGCGGCCTAATCCAAACGGCAAACGACCTTCTTAGTATAGAAAGATAAAAGGGTTGATGTATATGATCGAGATTCATCCGGATTCGCGTGCCAAAGCGCTGCATATTTTATTGCCGACTGAAACGGCGTGTTTAGAGTTGATGCCACAGATTACGGATCAAGCGAGTTTTGAACAGTTGGCGGTTAAATTCTCTCATTGTCCATCGGCAAAAATTGGTGGGGATTTGGGTTTGACTAAACCGGGTGTGATTGTGGCAGAGCTTGAACAGGCCATTTTTAGTCAGCCGTTAGCAACCTTGATTGGGCCGATTAAAACAGTGCATGGTTATCATTTGTTATGGATTAAAAAACGTCATTTAGTTGAGTAATGCCGACCACCAGGCCTGGTGGTAGGTGATAAAAAGCCACGCGGCTTAATTGCGATTTAATTTAAAGCGCGGTGGTTTTTTTGGTTTTGCTTTTTGTTGCGCCGTTTGTATTGGTTTGTGCTCGGCTAAACATTTCTGCGGCATGATTCAGCGTTTGCTGAGTGATTTCAAGACCGCCAACCATACGTGCCAATTCTTCTACACGCTGTTGTTCATCCAGTTGGTTAACCTGCGTAACGGTGCTGCCGTTGTTACTGTGTTTGCTGACTTTTAGATGCTGGTTGCCAAAAGCGGCGACCTGGCCAAGATGAGTAATGGACAACACCTGGCGATGTTGTCCAAGTTGCTGCATTTTTTGACCAACCACTTCGGCGATGCCGCCACCGATGCCGACATCGACTTCATCAAAAATGAGGGTTGGTATTTGTGCAACTTCCGCACTGGCAACCTGAATGGCTAAGCTAATGCGGGACAACTCGCCACCGGAAGCGACCTTGGCCAACGGTTTTGCCGGTTGTCCTGGATTGGCGCTGACTAAAAACTCTAACCGATCTAAACCAAGCGAGCCGGGTTTGTCGGTCGCGCTGATTTCGATACTGAATTGGCCTTGCGCCATTCCGAGCGTTTGCATGCTGGTGGTGACTGTTTCGCTGAGTTTTTTGGCGCTGGCTTGGCGTTGTTTCGTCAGTGTTTTGGCGAGTTTTTCATAATTTAACCAGGCCTGGTGGATTTCGGCTTGCAGGCTGTCTAGTGAGCCATAGTCTTGATTTAAGCTGTCAAAGGTTTGTTTAAGTTCCTGGTGTTTTGCAGCGAGCTCATCTGGGCTTAAATGATACTTTTTAGCTAATGCATACAGTTGGCTGAGGCGCTGTTCTAAGGCATTTAAGCGCTCAGGGTCGAGTTCAACCGACTCGGCAAAATGATGAATATCATTGG
>DIJW01000229.1:13406-22271 GCA_002421475.1 Thiomicrospira sp. UBA5634
TGATTATTGAGCGCCGGCGTATATTCGCCGAGTTGTTCAAGTTGCGCAATCGCATCACTAATCAAGGTCGTTGCACCATTGTCCCCATCAAGAGCTTCATAAGTTAAAAAACCGCCGCGTTTAATTTCATTCGCATGGGCGAGGGTGCTTTGTTCTTCACTTAAGCTTTCAAACTCACCTGCTTGCGGTGCCAGTTTATTAAACTCAGTTAATTGAAAATCAATCAGCTCAAGTTTGCTTTGGTGTTCGGCTTGATTGGTTTTGAGCTCGTCAAACTTGTGGCTGAGTTGCTGCCAATGTTTATAAGCCTGTTTTACTTGATTAACGGCTTCCTGATGATGACCATACGCATCCACTAAACTGAGTTGGTTGTTCGCCGATAACAGCGATTGATGTTCATGTTGGCCGTGAATATCAACCAACAAATCGCCGAGTGCTTTGAGGCTGCTGGCCGGTGCAGGGCGTCCGTTAATATAGGCTTTGGAGCGACCATCAGCACCGAGTATCCGACGTAATAAACACAAGTTGTCATCATCGAGCGCTTGTTCTTGCAACCAGGCCTGCACCTGAGGCAAATGGTCAATTGCAAAACTGGCGCTGACTTCGGCGCGCTCTTGTCCATGACGAACCAAGCTCGAATCAGCACGTTCGCCGAGCACAAGACCTAAGCCGTCAAGCAAAATAGATTTACCGGCACCGGTTTCGCCGGTCAGGGCACTAAAACCACTGTGCAGGTTAAGTTGAAGTTTTTCAATTAAAGCGAGATTTTGAATATGTAATTCTTGAAGCATTTAGAGTTTTTCACCCCAGTGTAGTTTGGCGCGTAAAAGTTGGAAATGATCATAACCACAAGGGTGGATCAGTTTAATAAAGTTTTTATGGCGCACAACACGTGTGCGGTGTTTTGCATTAATCTCAAACGTAATTTGCCCATCACAGGTAATGCGTGCAACCCCTTGGCAATCTTCATGTGCTCGTAATTCAATTTCACTGTCACCGCTGACCACAAATGGCCGGTTACTCATGGTGTGGGGATTGATTGATACTAAACTGATGACGTCTAGACTGGGATCAACAATGGGGCCGCCGGCGGACAAAGCATAGGCAGTTGAGCCGGTAGGGGTGGCAATGATCATGCCATCAGAACGTTGGCTTTTAAGAAAACGTCCGTTAATAAAGGTTTCAAATTCGATCATTTTAGGCGTGTCAGGTTTGTGAATGACGACATCATTAAAGGCTAGATGTCGGAACACCAGTTGCTCGTGCTCAAAGATTTCGACTTGTAACAGGTTTCTTTCTTCGCAATCGTAGGTGCCGTCCAACACTTGTTGCATTGTCGATAACATGCTATCGGGTGAAACATCGGCTAAAAAGCCTAGTCGCCCAAGATTAACGCCAAGAATGGGAATGCGCTGATCAACGATATAACGTGCGACATCCAGAAACGTACCATCGCCGCCAACAACGATTGCTAAATCAATTTGACCTTGCATTTGTTCACGATCCAGCAGTTTTATGCCATACCGCTCAATGGGGAAGTCTTTACAGGAAACGTGATCTAAGTGCACAGTCAATTTTTTATCGAGAAAAAACTTGATCAGTTTGTCGATGCTTTTCCATGATTGAAAACCGTTATATTTTGCAAAAATGCCGATTCTGCTAAACATGCGCAAACCTTTTTATTCATTAAGCTAAGTGAATTTGATTATACCTGAAATCAATCGGGCTTGAGCAGAGGCCGCTGGCTGAAAAATAATTGATTGCCTCTTGAAAATAACCAAGCTGTCCCCACCTTTAAAACAACCTTATTTTAAATTGAACAATGTTGGAGACCTTATGAGTGAGCAAAAACAAGCGCAACAGGCAGACGCCGTTGAAAGTGAAGCCCTGGAACAGGCGGAGATTGCGGTAGAGCAGGATATTGAGCAACTGCTTGAGGAGGCACGTAAACAAGCGGCTGAACATTGGGATTCTCTGTTGCGTGTGCAGGCTGATATGGAAAACTTGCGTCGCCGCACGCGTATTGACGTTGAAAATGCGCACAAATTTGGGGTGGAGAAGTTAATTCATGCACTGGTTCCGGTGGCAGATAGCTTGGAAATGGGTATGGATGCGGCGACTAAACCAGAAGCAAATATAGACAGCATTCGTGAAGGTATCGACATGACCTTTAAGCAGTTATTAGACGTGCTGGCTAATTTTAATGTAGAACGTATTAATCCGGCGGGAGAGAAGTTTAATCCGCAATTACACGAAGCCATGACAATGGTGCCATCACCGGCCCATGAGCCAAATACAGTGATAGAAGTGTTCCAGAAAGGCTATGCGCTCAATGAACGTTTGATTCGTCCGGCACGCGTTATCGTGAGTAAAGAAGCCTAAATTTAGCGAATAAACACAAAATTTATGCTGAAGTCCTTGAAAAGAGAGCAAGCGGACTTATATAGCCCTCAAGATTAACTAAATACAAGTTTGAATTGGAGATTTTACAATGGGAAAAATTATCGGTATTGACTTAGGTACAACTAACTCTTGCGTTGCGGTAATGGAAGGCAAGGATGTAAAAGTTATTCCTAACGCGGAAGGTGCGCGTACAACACCTTCGATTGTTGCTTACACCTCAGATGGTGAAGTATTGGTGGGTGATTCAGCAAAACGCCAAGCGGTGACTAATCCTAAAAACACCTTATTTGCGATCAAGCGTTTGATTGGTCGTCGTTTTGAAGATAAAGAAGTTAAAAAAGACATCGGCATGGTGCCATACAAAATCGTCGGTGCTGACAATGGTGATGCGTGGGTAGAAGTGGACGGCAAAAAAATGTCACCGCAAGAAATCTCGGCGCGTACATTGCAGAAAATGAAAAAAACGGCCGAAGATTATCTGGGTCATGAAGTAACCGAAGCGGTTATTACGGTTCCAGCTTACTTTAACGATGCGCAGCGTCAAGCGACTAAAGATGCGGGTAAAATCGCCGGTCTTGAAGTAAAACGTATTATTAACGAGCCAACTGCAGCGGCGTTAGCCTATGGCATGGATAAAGCCAAAGGTGACAGTAAAATCGCAGTTTACGACTTAGGTGGTGGTACATTCGATATTTCAATTATCGAAGTGGCGGATCTTGATGGCGAAAAACAAGTTGAAGTATTGTCTACCAATGGTGACACCTTCCTTGGTGGTGAAGACTTCGACAAACAAATCATGGATTATTTGATTGCTGAGTTCAAAAAAGATCAAGGTGTGGATTTAACTAATGATCCGTTAGCATTGCAACGTCTGCGTGAAGCGGCGGAAAAAGCAAAAATTGAACTTTCATCGCGTGAACAAACAGACATTAACTTGCCTTATATCACGGCTGACGCAACCGGGCCTAAGCATTTAAATGTCAAAATTACGCGCGCTAAGTTCGAGTCATTAGTTGAGGAATTGGTTGCGCGTTCGATTGAGCCTTGCAAAATCGCATTAAAAGACGCAGGGTTGTCTGCGGCTGAAATTGATGATGTTATTTTGGTTGGGGGTTCAACTCGTGTGCCAATGGTTCAAGCCCGTGTTAAAGCGTTTTTCGGCAAAGAACCACGTCGTGATGTAAACCCAGATGAAGCCGTTGCAATGGGTGCGGCGATTCAAGGTGGCGTATTGTCGGGTGATGTGAAAGATGTATTGCTGTTAGATGTGACGCCATTATCGCTAGGTATCGAAACCATGGGTGGTGTGATGACCAAATTGATTGAGAAAAACACCACAATTCCGACACGTAAGTCGCAAGTGTTCTCAACCGCTGAAGACAATCAAACCGCAGTAACGATTCATGTATTGCAGGGTGAGCGCGAAATCGCTTCCGGTAACAAATCATTGGGGCAGTTTAACTTAGAAGATATTCCAGCTGCACAACGTGGTATGCCACAAATTGAAGTGACGTTTGACATTGATGCGAACGGTATCTTGAATGTGTCGGCAAAAGATAAAGCCACCGGTAAAGAGCAGAATATTACGATCAAGGCGTCTTCGGGTCTTTCTGAGGAAGAAGTTGAGCGTATGGTGCGCGATGCTGAAGCCCATGCTGAAGAAGATCGCAAAATGAAAGAGTTGGTTGAAACCCGTAACCAAGCTGATGCGATGGTACATGCAACACGTAAAGCGATGGCGGATGCGGGCGAAGATCTAGACGCTGCTGAAAAAGACGCGATTGAAGCGGCGATTAAAGCGGTTGAAGAAGCAATCAAAGGCGACGATAAAGCGGCGATTGAAGAAAAAGTTCAAGCATTAGCGGCAGCGAGTCAGTCGATGACTGAGAAAATGATGGCGAAACAACAAGCCGGTCAGCAAGGTGCAAATGCGCAGACACAAGGTCAAGCCAATGCAGGTGATGACATTGTTGATGCGGAGTTTGAGGAAGTTGACGACAAGAAATAAGGCTTTATTGGCGTAAAGTCTTTATAATGCAGCGGCTCTTTATTGAGCCGCTGTTTTTTCACCTTTAATAAGGTAAACCCTATTAAGGTGAATGCTGTGAAACCACCAGGCCTGGTGACTTGACAACATTCACTTTCTAACCATAAGTAAGCAACGACTATGAGTAAACGCGATTATTATGAAGTGCTGTCGGTAACACGCACGGCGTCTGAGGCGGAAATAAAAAAAGCCTATCGTAAATTGGCGATGAAATTTCATCCTGATCGTAACCCTGATGATCCGGATGCGGATGCGAAGTTTAAAGAAGCCACTGAAGCTTACGAGATTTTAACCGACGCACAGAAACGAGCCGCTTATGATCAGTTTGGTCATGCCGGTGTTGACGGTAGTCAAGGTCGGGGTGGTTTTGGCGGCGGCTTCGGTGATGCATTTGGTGACATTTTTGGTGATATATTCGGTGGTGGGTTTCGACAAGGGCCGCGGGCCGGTGATGACTTGCAATATGAGTTAGATATTTCTCTGGAAGATGCGGTTAATGGAACGGAAGTCGATATTCGAGTGCCACGTCAAGAAGAGTGTGATACTTGTCATGGTTCGGGTGCAGAGCCGGGAACGCATGCGCAAACCTGTCCGACTTGCCATGGCGAAGGTCAAGTACGTATTCAGCAAGGATTCTTCTCTGTGGCGCGTACTTGCCCAACTTGTCATGGACGCGGCAAAATTATTAAATCGCCTTGTAAAAAGTGTCATGGCGAAGGCATGGTTACCAAGCATAAAACCTTGTCAGTAAAAATTCCTGCCGGGGTTGATTCAGGAGATCGTATTCGTCTGCAAGGTGAGGGCGGTATGGGTGAGCCCGGCGCGCCACGTGGCAATTTATACGTACGTATTCGGGTTAAGAAGCATACGATTTTTCAACGTGATGGCGATACGTTATTTTGCGAGTTGCCGATTTCATTTGCGACGGCTACTTTGGGCGGTGAGTTGGAAGTCCCTACATTAAACGGCAAAGCGCGTTTAAAAATTCCGGCAGGTACACAATCCGGTCAACGCTTTAAATTGGCCGGTAAGGGTGTAAAATCAGTGCGTTCATCCCGCGTGGGTGATTTAATTTGTGAAGTTAATATTGAAACGCCGGTGCATTTAAATGATGAGCAGAAAGCTTTGTTAAAAGCATTTGATGAAAGTTTGCAAGGTAAACACGCAAAGCATAGTCCCAAGTCACACAGCTTTTTGGACTCAGTAAAATCATTTTTTACCGGCGAAGAAAACGCAAAAGATTCAGATAAAAACGGCCCTTGGAATAGTTAGGAATAGATATGTCACAAACACAACCGATTCGGGTAGCGATTATGGGCGCGTCTGGGCGCATGGGTAAACACTTGATTGAGGCAACACATGCGGCACCAGGCCTGGTGCTCGGTGCCGCAATTGAGCGTCCGGGATCAAGTTTGGTTGGTGCAGACGCGGGAGAGCTTGCCGGTGTCGGTAAGTTGGGTGTGGCGATTGTTGATAATCTGCAATCAGTGCTGAATGATTTTGACGTGTTAATTGACTTCACCCGTCCGCAGGTCAGTTTGCAGGCATTGGAAACCTGTGTGGCAGCCAATAAACGTATGGTGATTGGCACCACCGGTTTTGATGAAGCGGGGTTGGCGGCGATTGACGCGGCCGCTAAACACATTCCTTTGGTGTTTGCACCAAATATGAGCGTGGGTGTTACCTTGTGTTTGAAGCTGTTAAAAATGGCGGCTGAAGTGTTAAACGAAGGTTTTGATATCGAAGTGGTTGAAGCGCATCATCGACATAAAGTGGATGCACCATCCGGTACGGCATTACGTATGGGACAGGTAGTAGCGGAAACGCTTGGGCGTGATTTAAAAACCTGTGCTGTTTATGGGCGTGAAGGTGATACCGGAGAGCGTGATCCGAATACGATTGGGTTTGCTACAGTACGAGCAGGAGATATTGTCGGCGATCATACGGTGATGTTTGCCGGGATTGGTGAGCGCGTTGAAATCACGCATAAAGCCTCAAGCCGCATGACATTTGCCAACGGCGCGGCGCGCGCCTGCCAGTGGTTGGCGATGCAGCCAAATGGCTTGTATGACATGCAAGATGTGTTGGGGTTGCGTTAAGTTTCCCTCAACCACCAGGCCTGGTGATAACCTAATTTAATCCATTATTTGGCTGGACTTTATAAGTCGAATGCTTTAAAATCCGCCTAATTTAGTTTTTTGATTTTGTGACGCAAAAACAAGGGTGACATGAGGTCATTTATCAGGTTAATTAGAAACGGAGCCGGTTCTCTTCACTGAGAGCTAACTCCGTTTTTTTGTATGTGCATTTTAAGAATTTAGGCGGGCGATTACATGAATTACACGGCTTTATTGGCGCTTGAAGATGGGACGCTGTTTTGGGGAACTTCAATTGGTGCCGAAGGCGAATGTGTGGGTGAGGTTGTGTTTAATACTTCATTGACAGGTTACCAAGAGATCATTACTGATCCTTCATACTATAAGCAGATAGTGACTTTAACCTATCCACACATTGGTAATGTCGGTGTTAATAGTGAGGACGAGGAGTCGCCACGCATTATGGCGCAAGGCTTGGTTGTTAAAGATTGTCCGGCTTTAATGAGTAACTTCCGTGCCCAAAAAACTTTGCCTGACTACTTAAAAGCACAAAATGTCGTCGCCATCGCTGATATTGATACACGCAAACTAACGCGTATTTTGCGTGAAAAAGGTGCGCAGAATGGCGTGATTGTTGCCGGTTCAAATATTGATGCCGAAAAGGCCATTGCGCAAGCACGTGGTTTTGCCGGTTTGAATGGCATGGATTTGGCGAAAGAAGTAACCGTTACCCAATCCTATAGTTGGACTGAAGGGACATGGGAGCTTGGTCAAGGCCATACAGATCGTGCTGGTCAGCAGCCTTATCATGTGGTGGCGTTTGATTATGGCGTTAAACGTAATATTTTACGTATGTTGGCGGAGCGCGGTTGTCGTCTGACCGTTGTGCCGGCGAAAACAACCGCGGCTGAAGTGTTAGCACTTAATCCGGATGGCGTGTTTTTATCAAACGGTCCTGGCGATCCCGCTCCTTGTGATTATGCGATCACGGCGATTCAAGAAATTTTAAAAACCGATGTGCCGGTATTCGGTATTTGTTTAGGTCATCAATTATTAGCTTTGGCGAGTGGCGCTAAGACGGTCAAAATGAAGTTTGGTCACCACGGTGGCAACCATCCGGTACAGGATGTTGAAAGCGGTCGCGTATTGATTACCTCGCAAAACCATGGTTTTGCCGTTGAGGAGTCCACCATGCCAGCGAACTTGAAAGTAACACATAAGTCATTGTTTGATGGTTCATTACAGGGCATTGCGCGTACCGATAAAGCGGCGTTCAGTTTCCAAGGGCATCCGGAAGCGAGCCCAGGTCCACATGATGTTGCGCCACTTTTCGACCAGTTCGTCGACAGTATTAAACAGTTTAAACAAGCTAGCGCCCGCTAAGCAGTACAGCAAATAAGGGAATCACATGCCAAAGAGAACAGACATAAATAGCATCCTGATTATCGGTGCTGGACCAATTATTATCGGGCAAGCCTGTGAGTTTGATTACTCAGGAGCTCAGGCCTGTAAAGCGCTTAAAGAAGAAGGTTATCGCGTTATTTTGGTTAACTCTAACCCTGCGACTATTATGACCTATCCGGAGTTGGCAGACGCCACCTATATTGAGCCGATTACTTGGCAAGTGGTAGAGCGCATTATTGCCAAAGAGCGTCCTGATGCTATTTTGCCAACAATGGGTGGGCAAACTGCACTGAACTGTGCATTAGATTTAGCGCACAACGGCATTTTGGAAAAATACAATGTTGAGTTGATCGGCGCAAAAGAAGACGCGATTGACAAGGCAGAAAACCGTGATCGTTTCCGTAAAGCGATGACAAAAATTGGCTTGGATATGCCGGAGTCTGCAGTAGCGCACAATATGGAAGAGGCGTGGGAGATTCAAGCTAAAGTCGGTTTCCCGACTGTTATTCGTCCATCCTTTACTTTAGGTGGCTCGGGTGGCGGTATTGCATACAACCGTGAAGAATTTGAGCAGATTTGTAAGTTTGGTTTAGATTTATCGCCAACCAAAGAGTTGTTGATTGAAGAGTCTATCCTAGGGTGGAAAGAGTATGAGATGGAAGTTATCCGTGACACTAAGGATAACTGCATTATCGTATGTTCAATCGAAAACCTAGACCCAATGGGGGTGCATACCGGTGACTCCATCACTATTGCACCAGCGCAAACCTTGACCGATAAAGAATATCAAATTATGCGTAATGCCTCGTTGGCGGTATTGCGTGAAATTGGTGTTGAAACCGGCGGTTCTAACGTACAGTTTGCGGTAAATCCAGAAAATGGCCGCATGATTGTTATCGAGATGAACCCTCGTGT
>DIJW01000016.1:0-6376 GCA_002421475.1 Thiomicrospira sp. UBA5634
AAGTAGCGAGGGTGAAGTTTGTCGTGATAGTGGAAAACCACCGCTAAAATAGCCGCGACTTGAATAATAATTTGAAACGCGGTGTTGTGCGCGTCTTGCTGCATGCCCATTAAGTCGGCGGCAATAATTAAATGGCCGGTTGACGAAATAGGCAAAAACTCAGTTAGCCCTTCAATAATGCCTAAAATAATTAACTGAAAAATATCCATAAGCTTCCTTTGTTAAGTGCACCAGGCCTGGTGGTTAAAGTTGACGGCGTAAATCGCGCATTTTAAAACCGATCAGCGCTAAATCGAGTTGTTTACTGAGTGCGATCACTTTAAAGTTTTCACCCATTTCATCCGGCAAGGTGAGGGTTTTAATTTGTTGCGCCAGTTTTAATTGTTCCAATACCGGACGATTCGGGTCTTCGATGATGTCCAGTAAGCCTGCGCCCATTAAAAAATGCGCTTGAGTGGTATAACCCGCAACTTTAAATTGGGCGTTAAAGGCTGCTTCGGCGACGGCAGTAAAATCAACATGGGCAGTAATGTCTTGCAAGCCGGGATAAAAAAACGGATTGCTATGTGCGCGATGTTGATAATGACAGCGTAATGTACCCATGTGGCGGTGCGGTTGATAATATTCTTGGCGCGGATAACCGTAGTCGATCAATAGTACCAGGCCTGCCTGTAAAAAATCGCTGATGGATTTTAGCCAGGGTTCGATATTTAAATTTACTTCGGTTTCATAACCGCGTTCCGGCGGTTCACCGATTTGGCGCAAAATTTGGTTGGCAATTTTTTGCAGCGTCGGATCGGTTATCGGCTGAAAATCCCAATCGAATTGCTGGCGATCTTCAAACCAATGTACAAAACCTTGTGCCTGCCTTGCCGGTTCAAGGCGTAAGCGCACTACCGGCATCGCGTCCAATACTTCATTCGCCAAAACCACCGCCTGCATTGGCAAGCTAGGCAAACTGTCGAGCCAGACCACTTTGCTAAATAAAGTCGGTGGCAAACTTTGCAGGGTTTCGCGTTGAGTTTGCTTCAGGTCGGCACTTAACTCAATAATGTAGTAATGATCAAGTGGTTGGCCAAGTTGTTCGAGTTCGAGCAAAATGTCGCGCGCCATCACGCCGCGACCGGCTCCAAACTCGACAATATTCGATTCGCTTAATTGTGCTAACACTTGTTGCGCTTGGCGTGCAATACAACGCGAAAACAAGGGTGATATTTCCGGCGCGGTGATAAAGTCACCTTGCGCGCCAATTTTCGGCAAACCGTTGGTGTAATAACCCAGGTTTGGGGTGTAAAGCGCGAGCCGCATATAATCGGCAAAGTCGAGGCTTTGATAACGATTAAGATGTTTACGAATTTTTGTGGTTAGTTCAGCGCTGCGTGCTTTTGCTTCGTCATGCGGTTCGGGCAAAGATTTGTTCGGTTTCATAGTGTTAGCAGCTTCCTAAGCCTGATTGCCGTCTTGATTTTGGTCTAAAAGAGAGCGCTATTATAGACAATTGAACAGCTGGCTGTGTATAAAACCGAGTTGGCTAGAGTTTTGCTAGGAGTTTTCACTTAAAATCGTTAAAATCGCAATAACCAGATGAACTTAGGAATAGGCGTTATGAAGGTAGGCATTCAAAAAGTACACGAAAATGAGTGGTTGGTGCAGATGGGATGCGCCATTATGCGTTTAGACCGTTTTTCAGTTGAGTTACTTAATATTACGTTAGAGCATATGTTGGCGCTGGCGCACGGTGAAAATCATTCAACCTTAAAAAGTTATATCAAATTGGGTTTGAAGCTCAAGCAGCTCAGCACTACCGATATGCAGACGGTGATTCGCGAAGTGGATAATCGTGATTTAGTAGTGATGCTGGGCTTGGCGAAAGATCAAGAGTTAATTGACAAAGTATTTCATAACGTGGGGGCTATTTTGGCCAAACAAATGGAAGCCGACTTATTGAATAACCCTTTGCCCGAAGGCGAAGAGGCAAAGAACTGTGTACGTCGATTGGCAAAAAAACTCTTTGAACTCGACAGCAAAGGCATTATTGAGTTTATTGACGAAAATACACAGTATATTTAGGAGTCGTGATGGATATTAAAGCCAAGCGCAACAAAACCGGCGAATACATGATTGAAATGGGGCCGGTTATTTTTAATTTGCCGCAGAATGTGGTGGAAGCCTTATATAAAGTCATTAGCCAGCGCGCCCAGGCTTCTAGTGAACAAGATAAACTTAGAATGGAAAAACGTTTGGCGGCGTATCGCAGTTTGGCCAATAAACTCGGGACGATTGAAGATGCCATTATGCAAAGTTTGTTAAATCAAATTCGCCCAGAGCAGATGGTAACGTTGGCGCGAATTTCGCAGTCAAAAGAAGTCTATAACAAGATTGTGCGTAACTTATCGCGTCAGAATGCTCGTCAATTTGAAGAGGATTATGTGCGCTTGACTAAAATCAGTGTGCATCAAGCCGGGACTCACATGGAGCAAATGTTACCGGTACTGAAAAAAGCAATCCAAGCGCGTAAAGACGTTAAATCTCAAGGTTAATGCGGGTTGCGTTGGCGTTGTAGTTTTATGCCAACGTTATTCGCTTCGCGCACGGCATGCGGTTTGCGCAATACTAAGTGCACGGCATCTACTGCGGGATGTTGTTGCAAAATATGTTGGCATACTTGTTCTGCCAGTGTCTCGATTAAATCCAGTCGACTGTCAGTCGTCAAACGGATCACCTCCGCCGAAATTTGTGCATAATCTACCGTGTCAATCAACTGGTCACTGTTTGCTGCAGTTAAAGTTTGGGTAAATAACTCAATATCAAATACCAACGGTTGCGGCTGTACTTTTTCCCAAGCATGTACACCAATATAGGCGTTTACCTTTAGCCCTTCAATAAAAATACAGTCTTGGGTTGGTTGTGGTGTTTTGTTCACGGTTGTTTCCATTCAATGCTAAAATTCGTGCGTTTATTTTAAAGGAATCAATTCTTCATGAGTGAAATGTTATTACAACCAGGCCTGGTGATATTGGCTTATCTATTAGGTTCGATCTCATCAGCGATTATTGTGTGCAAGTTAATGGGTTTGGGGGATCCTCGCGAAGCCGGTTCGGGCAATCCCGGTGCGACGAATGTGTTGCGAATCGGTGGTGAAAAAGGCAAATTGGCAGCTGCAATTACATTGATCGGCGACATGCTTAAAGGTGTTGTACCGGTATGGGTTGCTTATGCATTGGGTTTCGAGCCGATGTGGATTGTTTTGGTTGGTTTTGCAGCGTTTATCGGCCATTTATATCCGCTTTTTTTCCAGTTTAAAGGCGGTAAGGGCGTTGCAACCATGTTGGGTGTGTTATTGGCGCTTAACTTTTGGGCAGGCCTGGCGACGGCTGCCACTTGGTTATTTGTTGCCAAGGTGTTAAAAATCTCTTCTTTGTCGGCGTTGATAGCGACTTTTTTGGCACCCATGTATGTCTATTTTTTAACCGGCGAAATCAGCTGGGTGCTTGTCACGGCATTGATGACGGCGATTTTATTCTGGCGTCATCGGGGTAATATTCAGCGTTTAATGAGTGGTGAAGAAAGTCTGATTAAAACCAAGTAATGCGTTTTACAAGTTAAGGCCTTGAAAGCAAGGCCTTAACTTATCGCTCCGTTTATTGTTGCGGTGGTGTGGCCGGGCGTTGAGCGGGGCCAGGCTGGTTAGGTCCGCGTTGATAACCTGGGCCGTAAGGACGTTGCTGATATTGTTCACGCATTTCTTCGCGATGCTCTTCACGACGCTGTTCACGATATTTACGTGCTTCCTCATCATTCATCATCCCCGGTCCTCTTGGACCATAAGGTCCTTGGCCATCATACATCGGCGCGCGGTTTTGGTTTGGCGTTTGCGCGGGTGTTTCATCTTGCGCGTGTGCTAAACCAAACACAAAAGGTAACGCGAGTACTAAGATAAACTTTTTCATGTTAATTCCCTCCTTTATTGGTGGAACCGAAATCATCATAAGTTGTGATGATCCCATTTCCTATTATGCACATAATTAAATGCAGAGGGGATTGTTTTTAAAAGGAAAAGTGGTCGCTTTCACTTTGTGATTTATGGCTAAATCGGGTTTAAGATTACAGTGGTGTAAGTTCTTCTAGCGACCAGCGAGCTTTGGCGGCAAAACTTAGATCATTGTATTGTCCTGCCATTAAACGCTGTGCACCGGCATAAGCAATCATGGCGCCGTTGTCAGTACAGAACTCTAAACGCGGATAAAAGGCTTGGCCTTTGCGTTTCGTCATAAGTTGATCAAGCTTGGCACGAATCTCACGATTCGCACTGACGCCACCGGACACAACTAAACGATTAAGGTTTTCTTGCTCAAGTGCACGCCTACATTTAATCGCCAATGTATCCGCTACCGCCAACTCAAAAGCACGGCAGATGTCAGCCTGTGTTTGTTCACTGTTATCACCTTCAGCCAATGCTTTTTGCCAAGTGTTTAGACTGAAAGTTTTCAGTCCGCTGAAGCTCATGTCGAGTCCTGGACGATCAATCATTGGGCGCGGAAAATGAAAACGTTCGGCATTTCCTTGTAATGCTAGTTTCGATACAATCGGGCCGCCCGGATACCCCAGCCCCAGCATTTTGGCGGTTTTATCAAATGCTTTTCCTGCCGCATCGTCCAGGGTGTCGCCCAGCAGTTTATAGCGTCCGATGCCATCAACACGGATTAACATGGTATGCCCTCCAGAAACGAGTAACGCGATAAACGGAAAACTCGGTGCAGGGTCTTCTAGCATGGGGGCGAGTAAGTGGCCTTCCATATGGTGCACACCAATAGCCGGAACATTCCACGCGAAGGCTAAACTACGTGCCACAGCGCCACCGGCCAGTAATGCACCGATCAGTCCGGGGCCGGCGGTATAGGCAATGCCATCAATAGTCGGCTGGCCAGCGGCCTCAAGGGTTTGCAAAATAAGTGGGCTGAGTTTGCGAATATGATCGCGCGACGCGAGTTCCGGCACCACTCCACCATATTGTGCATGCAGTTCGATTTGACTATATAAGGTGTGAGCAAGTAATCCGCGTTGTGAGTCATAAACCGCGACCGCTG
This sequence comes from Thiomicrospira sp. UBA5634, assembly GCA_002421475.1. Lineage (GTDB taxonomy): Bacteria > Pseudomonadota > Gammaproteobacteria > Thiomicrospirales > Thiomicrospiraceae > Thiomicrospira. The sequence goes on from DIJW01000016.1 coordinate 5,088, forward strand.
TTTCGTCACAAGAGCTTTCGATACCAAGTACAGTAAATGAGGTTTTTGAAGGTTGCATGAAGTTCCAACAGAGTTAAATTTAAATATAAGACGGGATTTTAACAAAATAATTTGCAAATGCGCGCGCGCAAAATTATAATCTTGCTCTTTATTGCACCCGCTGTGGAGTGCAAACAGAATTTTTCCAATTAAATCAAAGAAGAAGCTTTATGCCAATTGTAAAAGTAAGAGATACCGAACCATTTGACGTTGCTTTACGTCGTTTTAAACGTGCTTGTGAAAAAGCGGGTGTGTTAACTGAATCACGTAAACGTGAATTCTACGAAAAGCCAACCTGGGCTAAGAAACGTATGAAAGCGGCTGCGGTTAAACGTTTAGCAAAACGTTTGTCTCGTGAGCGTCGTCGTTTAAACGGTCGTCCGTTTTAATTTCGGGTTGAACGCTGAATGAGCGAATATAAAACGCGCCTAAGTGAAGAAATGAAACGTTGCATGAAAGCGGGCGAAAAAGCGCGCTTGCTTGTGGTGCGTTCTTTGCAGGCGGCTATTAAACAGCAAGAAATTGATAATCAAATTACGCTGGATGATAGTCAGGTGTTGGCGGTGCTGGATAAAGCACTTAAACAACGTCGTGATTCATTGCAACAATATACCGATGCAGGGCGTCAGGATTTGGCGGAGCAAGAAGCTTTCGAAATCACCGTCATTCAAGACTTTATGCCCCAGCCGCTGAGTGAAACAGAGATCGCCCAAATGGTCGCTGATGCTGTATCTCAGACCGAGGCAAAAACGATGCAAGACATGGGCAAAGTGATGGCGTTGTTAAAACCTGCAATGCAAGGGCGCGCGGATATGGCGGTAGTGAGCCAAAAAATTAAGGCGAGTTTAAGCTAATGTCGTGGCCTAACCAGGCCTGGTAGTGCGTTCAAACACGATTCAAATCTGCAGAAAACCCGTTAACTTTATTGTTGATGGGTTTTTTTGTTTTCGGCGGTTGGGTTAATAAAGGACTGAGATGGAATATAAAGGCGCCATTCCTCGCGATTTTATTGAAACGTTGCTCAGTCGTGCCGATATTGTAGAGGTAATTAATCAACGTGTCCCTTTAAAAAAAGCCGGCGCTACTTATAAAGCCTGCTGTCCTTTTCATCAAGAAAAAAGTCCTTCCTTTAACGTCAGTCCGGTCAAACAGTTTTATCACTGTTTTGGGTGTGGTGCGAGTGGTGATGCACTCAAATTCATCATGGAATACGAAGGACTGTCTTTCACTGAGGCGGTTGAATCTTCAAC
>DIJW01000016.1:6381-9855 GCA_002421475.1 Thiomicrospira sp. UBA5634
AAGCCGCTAAACAAGCCGAACGTTCGCGTGACTTTTACGAAGTTATGGCGATGGTAGCGAAGTTTTATCGTCAACAATTGCGAGATCATGCCAACGCCGAGCAAGCTAAAACCTATTTACGTAATCGCGGTTTAACCGCCGATATTGCCAAAACGTTTTTAATTGGTTATGCACCGCCGGGTTGGGATAGTTTGGTTTCGGGTCTAAAGGCGGATGCCAAACTCAAAGCGCAGCTGGTTGAAATGGGCATGTTAATTCAAAAAGATGACGGTAAATTGTATGACCGTTTTCGTCAGCGCATTATGTTTCCGATTCGTGATGGTCGCGGTCGTGTGGTGGCGTTTGGCGGTCGTGTTTTGTCGTCTGAAGATCAACCTAAATATCTCAACTCACCGGAAACACCGATTTTCCATAAAAGTTATGCCCTGTATGGTTTGTATGAGCTGCGCCAATCGCGCCAAAAATTCGACAATATTATTGTGGTTGAAGGTTATATGGACGTGGTGGCGCTGGCGCAATTTGGGGTGCGTAATGCTGTTGCTACTTTAGGAACGGCAACAACGGTCGATCACTTACAGATGCTGTTTCGTCAGGTGGATGAAGTCGTATTTTGTTTTGATGGTGATAACGCGGGATTAAAAGCGGCATGGAAAGCATTGGAGCTTGCGTTGCCGATGTTGGAGCAAACCCGATCCGTGAAGTTTTTATTTTTACCGCAAGGTGAAGATCCGGATTCAATGGTGCGTGCCGAAGGCGAAGAAGGTTTCTTAAAACGTGCATCAGAAGCGATGACCTTGTCGCAGTTTTTGCTCAGTGGGGTACAAGATCGGGTCACGGTTTCCATGCAGTTGCCGGAAGGCCAGCAACAGTTTGTGGCGTTATTGCAGCCGTTTTTGCAACTGGCGCAAGAAAACTATCGGCGGTTGTTATTAGAGCAAGTATCTCAAGTGGTCGGGTTTAACGTCTGGTTAAAAGACGGTCGGGTGCAAGTAGGGCGGCGTCATCAAGCGCAGCTGGAAAAATTGTTATCGGCTCCCCCTCGCGTAAGTCAGGTAATGAGTTTGACAAAACATTTGGTGTGCATTTTGCTTGTAAGGCCGGTATGGGCTGGTGTATTGAGTCAAGCGGTCGGAGACGGTTTGACTCAATCAACGCGGCGTGATGACCAGTTATTGCGGGGTGTGTTGAATCAACTCATGCAAACCTATGATGCGCAGAGTGCCATTGACTGGATGCAACACAGTGGTTTTACAGAAGAATATGTGTTTATTGCTGCACGAACGTTACCGCAAGATGATGAAAGTCTGCGCCAAATGTTTGAAGAAACTGCCGCGCGTTTATTGGATGAGTTGGAAAAAATGAGTTTGACCCGGCAAGATTGGAGTCGGCAAGCGTTAGCTGAGTTGCAGGCGTTTTTTGCCGCCCGTAAATAAGGGCGACGATATGTAGATGTTTTGTGTGATGGGTTGTTTGTGAAATAACTGCAGGGTTGACAAATAACACGTTGTTTTTTTGGTATAATTTCGGGTTGATTTTTTGTGGCGCGCAGAAACATTAGCGTCGTCAGTAATCGTTATTTGAGGCAAACATGACAAAAGTAGAAAGAAAGCAGCAGTTAATTGACTTAATTGAGCGTGCCAAGGATTTAGGCTATCTCACTTATGCGGACGTAAACGACGTTTTGCCGGATGATATCGAAGAAGATCAGCTTGGCCAAGTGTTAACCATTCTGCGAGACTTTGGCATCCAGTTATTTGACTCTGCGCCTGATGACGATGAGCTAATCACTAAAGAAGGCGGTGCGTTTGACGAAGCTGCCGCGGAAGCAGCGATTTTGGCATTGGCCGAAGTTGATTCGGAGTTTGGCCGCACCACCGACCCGGTTCGTATGTATATGCGCGAAATGGGTTCGGTCGAACTGTTAACGCGTAAAGGCGAAATTGACATTGCTAAACGGATTGAGTCGAGCATTCGCGATATGTTGGATGCCTTGTCAAAATACCCGATGTGCGCCGAAAAAATCATTAAAACCTTTCAAAAGATGGACGATGGTGAAGGCAAGGTAGCCGATGTTATTCAAGGCTTTGTTAACCCTGACGATATGCTTGAAGTTGAAGTTGAAGACCTAAACGCTGACACAGAAAATAACGCTGAGCCTAAGGATGATTCCATTGATCCGGTTGAACTTGAAAAATTCCTTACGGAGTTAGAAAAGTTACATCGTGACGCTGTAAAAGCCGAAGATGAGTTTGGTTCAGGTGATCCGAAAGCCAAGAAAAAACGTGAATTAGTGGTGCAGCATTTAACCAAGGTTAAGTTAGTGCCATTATTCACTAACGGTGTGATTAAAGATATTAAAGGCAAAATTGCCGCAATTCGTGATCAAGAGCGTGTTGTGGTTAACACGGTTGTGCGCAAAGTGGGGATTCCTCGTAATAAATTCGTTGAGTATTTTGTCGAAGCTGAATCGAATCCGCAGTTGATTGACCGTTTAATCGAAGCATTCCCGGCTAAAGCCGAAGCGTTGGAAGAAGCGCGCTCAGAAGTTAAACGTGCGCAAAAACGCCTCGCATTAATTGAAAAAACCGAAAAAATGGGCATCAGCTACTACAAAAAAGTCTATAAAGATTTGAGTAAAGCAGAAACCACCGCACGTGCAGCTAAGCGTGAAATGATCGAAGCTAACTTACGTTTGGTTATCTCCATTGCGAAAAAATATACCAACCGTGGTTTGCAGTTCTTGGATTTGATCCAAGAAGGTAACATCGGTTTGATGAAAGCGGTTGATAAGTTTGAATATCGTCGTGGTTACAAGTTCTCGACTTACGCAACCTGGTGGATTCGTCAGGCGATTACGCGTTCGATTGCCGACCAAGCCCGTACCATTCGTATTCCGGTACACATGATTGAAACGATTAACAAGTTGAATCGTATTCAACGTCAGTTGCTACAAAAAATGGGACGTGAACCGACCCCGGAAGAACTGGCTGAAGAAATGGAAATGCCGGAAGACAAGATTCGTAAAGTGATGAAAATCGCTAAAGAGCCGATTTCGATGGAAACACCGATTGGTGATGATGAAGATTCATCATTGGGCGATTTTATCGAAGACTCGAATATTCTGTCGCCGTCAGAGTCAGCTGATTTGGAAGGCATGAGCGAAACTGTGCGCGAAATGCTCAACACCCTAACGCCGCGCGAAGCGAAAGTATTGCGTATGCGTTTTGGTTTAGGCATGAACACCGATCATACCTTAGAGGAAGTTGGCAAACAGTTTGATGTGACACGTGAACGTATCCGTCAAATCGAAGCCAAGGCTTTGCGTAAACTGAAGCATCCTACACGTTCAAAACGTTTGAAAGACTTTAACGACAAGATCTGATGCTTAACTTAAGATTACGTCATATAGCAAAATTGATTCAGCCATGTGAAGTCCTGATTGATATCGGGAGCGATCATGGCTTTTTACCTTTA
>DIJW01000088.1 GCA_002421475.1 Thiomicrospira sp. UBA5634
TGGATACCAGCTTCGTGGGCAAAGGCATTCGCGCCAACAATCGCTTTATTCGGCTGCACACTAAAACCGGTAATATTCGACACTAACCGTGACGCATTTAAAATCTCCGGCGTATGAATACGACTGTCAACCGAGAAATAATCTTGGCGGGTACGAACCGCCATTACAATTTCCTCCAACGCAGTATTGCCAGCACGCTCACCCAATCCGTTGATCGTACATTCAACCTGGCGGGCACCATTCATGACCGCCGCTAATGAGTTTGCCACCGCCAAACCTAAATCGTTATGACAATGAGCCGAAAAAATGGCTTGATCAGAATTTGGTACGCGCTCAATCAGATTCTTAAACAATGCACCAAACTGTTCAGGCATGTTATACCCGACAGTATCTGGAATATTGATAGTAGTTGCACCGGCTTTAATTACCGCCTCAACAACACGACATAAAAAATCAATATCAGAGCGTCCGGCGTCTTCCGGTGAAAACTCAACATTATCCGTAAATTGGCGAGCACGTTTCACAGCCCACACCGCTCGTTCAACGACTTCGTCCGGTGACATGCGCAATTTCATCTGCATATGAATGGGGGATGTCGCGATAAATGTATGAATGCGACCTGAGTTTGCGGGTTTAATTGCTTCACCTGCACGAACAATATCGTTTTCCACTGCACGCGCCAATCCACAGATAGTACTATCTTTAACCACCGATGCAACCGCTTTCACCGACTCAAAATCACCTTCACTGGCCGCCGGAAAACCCGCTTCAATAACATCTACCCGCATTTTTTCCAACTGTTTGGCAATACGAACTTTTTCTTCTTTAGTCATTGATGCGCCCGGGCTTTGCTCACCGTCGCGTAATGTCGTATCAAAAATAATTAAATGGTCTTTCATTGCAATTCAATCTCATCAATAATTCAGTAAATGTACCTATTCAGGCATGTTGTGTTTGTTACGCTTACGTTGCACTCGTGCCCGACGCAACGTGAGGAGAGTCATGACCGGCCCTGACAGCGCATAAACAAAGGCTAAGGTAAATAAAATTACCGATGGTTTTAACGTAATAACCACAAATACCAACACTATCGCCAACAGCGTCACAAAGGGCACTTTATCTTTCAAATTAAGTTCTTTGAAACTGCTGTAACGCACATTACTTACCATCAATAACCCTCCGGCTAAAGTGATAAACAAGGCAAACCAACCTTCGTACCCAGTATCAATTTGATTCGTTTCAATTAGCCAAACAAAACCTGCTAACAAGGCCGCCGCCGCCGGGCTAGGTAAACCTTGAAAATAACGTTTATCCGCAATACCTACTTGAGTATTAAAGCGTGCCAAACGCAACGCTGCTCCGACGGTAAAAATAAATGCTATTAGCCAACCGAGCTTGCCAAAATCATTCAACACCCATTGATAAAGCAACAAAGTCGGTGCCAATCCAAACGAAACCATATCCGCCAAACTGTCATATTCTGCACCAAATGCACTACTGGAGTTAGTCATGCGTGCAATACGACCATCTAAACCATCAAATACCATCGCAATAAAAATAGCGATTGCTCCGGCTGCAAAATCACCGTTCATACCAGCAATAACAGCATAAAAACCTGCAAACAACGCCAAGGTTGTCATTAAATTCGGTAGCAAATAAATGCCACGCTCAAACGGCGCCTTCATCACAATCCTTTTGTATTGGGTTAAGGGATCCAATTCTACCTTGGTTTAGGCTTGGTGAAAATGGCAAGACGATTAAATCTCTTCACCACGACCCACACCAAAATAACGGAATCCATGTTCTTGTAGCACCACTGGATCAAAAATATTACGGCCATCAAAAATGACCGGCTGACGCATCACTTTACGCATCAACTTATAATCGGGGCTCCAAAACATTTTCCACTCAGTCAAAATCACCAGCGCATCCACACCCTCAATAGCCTGGTACATATCATCAACCATTTGCACGCTCGGACGATCACCCCAATGGCGTTCAAAGTCTGCCATCGCTTTAGGATCGTACGCCTTCACTTGTGCACCTTGCGCTAAAAACGCCTCCAATGCCTTCATGCTGGGGGCATTTTCCACCGTAGAGGTATTAGGTTTAAACGATAGACCCCAAACACCAATTTTAATGCCACGCAAATCATTATCAAAAAAACGCCAAGCTTTGCGAAACAGGACTTCTTTTTGCGCCTCATTATTCGACAGAACCGTTTTTAGCAAATCAGCATCATAACCTTTGCCTTGTAACGTGCCGACCAATGACTTCACGTCAGCGGCAAAGCTGGGGCCGCCAAAACCACAACCTGGATATAAATAACTAAAGCCAATCCGACTGTCCGAACCTAAACCCTGGCGAACCTCTTCAAAATCCACATTAAAATGTTCGGCATTGTTAGCTAACTCGTTAATTAAACTTATGCGTGTTGCCAATAATGCATTTACAGCGTACTTGGTATACTCCGCAGCACGACTCGACATCACTTTGATTTGATCGGTCATACGATTAAAAGGACGCAGCAAATCACGCATAATCCGAATACTGTCCGCATGCGCACTTCCTAAAATAATACGATCCGGACGCATAAAATTATCAATTGCTGACCCCTCACTAATAAAGTCTGGCATCGCAACAACCGCTACCTTAGCTCGCACTCCTCGCTCAGCAAATGCCAATTTTAACTTCGCTTCAAAACGGTCTGCCGTCCCAATCGGAAAGGTACTTTGATTAACAACCAAAATATCACCTTTGGCGGTTTCACCAATTTGTTTAATTAATGCTTCCGCTCGATCTAAACGCCAAGAAGGTGTCGCCATAATTAACACTTCACCATGCGCCAAACCAATTGACCAATCTGCCTCAAACTGCAATCTACCTTCTTTATATTGCTGAGAAATTAACACATCCAGGCCTGGTTCTTCACGCGGCAAACGCCCCTGACGCAAATCGTCAACTTTGACGTGACCTACAGGTAAGGCCATTACATCATTGCCGGCATGCGCTAACGCACCGGCGGTCACTAATCCGGTCAACTCACATCCAAATACGGCTACTTTCATAACTTCTTCACTCTCTTCAGCAGGGACGCCGTCGAACAATCAAAATGCACTTGCTCTGCCGGGTGCTGCATGGCTTGATAGGTTTCTTTGGCAATTAATTTACCCAGTTCAACTCCCCATTGATCAAACGGGTTAATCTCCCAAATAACCGACTCCACAAACGTTTTATGCTCATACAGCGCCACTAACATCCCTAATGTTTTGGCAGAAATAGATTTCAATAAAATCGTATTTGACGGCTGATTACCGGCGTAATGTTTAAACGGCGTGTTATAACTGGATTTGAGTGATTCAGGAATCGCCGCATCACCCAACATTAATACACGCGATTGCGCAAAACAGTTAGCCAACGCTAACTGATGCTGATAACGCAAACTTTCACTACGGTGACTCTCTGATTTAGCGTCGAAATCATCACGCTCAATCGGTGCAATAAAATCACACATTACTGCTTGAGTTCCTTGGTGTAGCAATTGGTAAAACGCGTGCTGTGCATTCGGCCCCACTTCACCCCATAAAATAGGACAGGTTTTATACGTTACACGCTCACCCGCACGATTAACCGACTTTCCATTACTCTCCATCACCAACTGTTCGAAATAAGACGGCAAGTACTTTAAACGCGCATCGTAAGGCAAGATTGCTTTAGCATGAATATCAAGGAAATTGATATTCCAAACATCAATTAACGCCATCAACACTGGCATATTTTGAGCCAATGGCGCACTGCCGAAATGTTGATCCATAACACTGGCACCATCCAACATTTCATAAAAACCTTTCATACCGACTTTTAGTGCAATCGGAAAACCGATTGCTGACCATAACGAATAACGCCCTCCAACCCAATCCCAAAATATCAACTGATTCTCCGGCGGGATACCCCACTGAGTCATCATGTCAGGCTTAGTTGACACGCCAATAAAATGCTGTGCCATTAATGCGGCCGGATTATTGATCCGCTCTTCCAGCCAGTCTTTTGCAGTTTCGGCGTTTGACAAGGTATCAATCGTGGTAAATGACTTTGAGGCTAAAACAAACAACGTCGTTTCTTGATTTAAACACTTCAACAAATTCGATGTCTGTGTGCCATCGATCGATGAAATAAAATGTAAATTAATTNNAGTCTGTGTTTGTAAAGCATGCGTAACCATTAATGGTCCTAAATCAGAACCACCAACGCCAATATTCACTACATCCGTAATGGGCTTGCCACTGTATCCGCGCCAATGTCCGGCGCGAATTTTGTTCACAATTTGCGTCATTTTGACAAACTGTTCCTGCACAGCCGGTTGCACCTTTGCAGCAAAACCACTCACATTTGCGTTTGATCGAATCCTTAACGCCGTATGCAATGCAGGACGCTGCTCAGTGTCATTCACCTGTTCACCGCTAAGTAATCTCTGTATCCAGTCCGACAAACCCTGCTGTTCAGCCAAATTAAATAAACCACCCAAAACAGCATCATCAATCCGATTTTTTGAATAATCTAAATACATTTCTTCGAGTTCAATCGAATAACGCTGCGCACGTGTCTCATCCTGCGCAAACAAGTTTTTTAGATGCTGTGTTGCCGCACCTTTAGTGGCTAAAGCTTGCATCGCAAGCCAGGCTGGTGAAGACTCAACGCCCATATGTTAATCTCCTAAACAGGATCAGATGAATTATTTACTCTGCACCGCATTCATATCCAGTTCAGACAGGTATTTACGAAAAAAACCACCCAATACCGGGTCACGCAATGCATACTCAACGTTCGCCTGCAAAAAGCCTTGCTTATCACCGCAATCGTAACTTTTACCGCCTTTGAACTCGAACCCAAACATCACTTCTTCTTTTAATAAGGCAGCCATCGCGTCAGTAAGCTGTATTTCTCCTGCCACACCAGGCCTGGTAAGTTTTAACAACTCCATTACACGCGGGGTAAAAATGTAACGACCCACAACCGATAAATTTGACGGCGCTTCTTCGGGCTTTGGCTTTTCCACCAACTGTTGAATTCGCAAATCAACATCACTCACCCCTGCGATGCCATATTTGTATACTTGTTCGCTTGGCACTTGCTCCAGCGCGACTACACTCGTATGCACTTGCTGATAGAAAGCTGCCATTTGGGCTAAACAACCTTTTTTTGGGTGATGCATCAGCACATCCGGTAATAACACAGCAAAAGGTTCATCCGGTGCCACAATATGAGCAGCGCACAATATCGCATGACCTAAACCCAAAGCCTCCGGTTGACGCACACTAATTAAATTTACACCGGGCGGGGTTATCTCACTTAAACACTCTAAACGTTCATGTTTTGCCGCTTCCAGCAACTTACTTTCCAACTCATAGTGTGTGTCAAAATGGTTTTCGATCGCATTTTTACTTGAGTGGGTGACCAGAATAATGTCGGTAATTCCAGCTTCTGCCGCTTCATGCACAATATATTGAATCAGGGGCTTATCAACGACGGTAAGCATTTCTTTGGGAATTGCTTTGGTTGCAGGCAAAAACCGAGTACCTAAACCGGCAACCGGAATAATTGCTTTTGTTAATTTTCGATACATCACTCTCTCATCATCCTTGAATATTTATTTTTGGATACTGTCTGTTAAACGCCTGACCAACAAGACTAAATTTTTTTCATCTTCACACTGCTCACAACCAAGTCCTACTCGACTACAAAACGCTGGCACATCATTAAGCGCACCTTGATCAGTTAACAGTAACTTAAACACCATTTCAGCGGGGAATTCTGACAAACACTTTTTGAGCTTAATTAAAGGCATCGGGCAACTGAGGCCGCGTAAATCCACCACAAACATAAACTCCCCCTAAAACCTTACTCATGCCCTTATAATACCTTAAAAACCAGACATATTGGGTAGCTGCTGATGTCACGCACTCGTTTAATTGTGCTCTTCTGCTTTAATTTAATCTGTAGCGCATCTGCTATGGCGCAAAACTTGCCCGACCTCGGTTCACCAGGCCTGGTGAACTATGATCGTGCAACAGAAATTAAACTCGGCCAAGCTTTTAGCAGAACTCTGCACACTCAATATGACTTAGTAGAAGATCCACAAGTACTAAGTTACATTCGCCGAATTGGGCATCACCTAGCAAGTCATGCACAAGACCCGCGGCCATTTCGCTTTTACATTATTAATGATCCTGCAATAAATGCTTTTGCTGGCCCAGATGGCATCATTGGCATTCACACTGGACTCATCCTTTCCGCCCAAACTGAAGATGAGTTAGCCTCAGTTATTGCTCACGAAATTGCTCATGTCACACAACAGCACCTTTCCAGACGTTTTGAACAACAAGACACCCTTAACATTACCAGTTTTGCATCACTATTGGCGGCGATTCTGATTGGTAGTCAAAACCCATCTGCCGGCATGGCAACACTCATGGGTACCACAGGACTTAACCTGCAACAGCAACTCAAATTCTCACGTATTCACGAACACGAAGCGGATCACCTTGGCATCCAACTATTACACAATGCCGGCTACGACCCTCATGCAATGGCGCACTTTTTTGACAAACTCTCAAAACAATACCAGCTATATGAGTTTCGTCCGCCTGAAATTCTCATGACACATCCGGTTACAGAATCACGCCTAGCACAAGCCGTTGCACGAGCAAGAACACTCGAAGCTAAAAAATCTCAATATGACCCATTAAATCTTGCGCTCATCCAACAACGGATAAAAAACATAAACCAAAACCAACCTATCGGCATAAACTCACATAACACCGTAGTGAACTGTTATGCCAGACTGAGTTTCAACCAATACAACCTTGAGCATCAATGTTTAACTCAAGCGCTCAAACAACACCCTAATAATCGTCTATTAAAAACCCTTCAGCTAACACTAAAACTTGATCATGACCCTAAAAATGCAATTAAAGAACTCGAAGCTTTAAACGCGATTTACCCACAAGATGAAGCTATTTTAGGCATATTGGCAAATGCCTATTACCAACAAGGCATGTTTGAAAAAGCACAGCAAACACTCATCAAAAAAACACCAGAAATGCTTTACCAATACGCACTCTATCAGCAACTAAGCAATTTATTCGCTCAGCAAAACAGACTGGCTGAAGCATATTACTATGAAGCGCTCGCCAACTTATCGATTGGCCAGCACGAACGAAGCCGACATTTTCTAAAACAAAGCCAGCAGGCAAACAACCCCTCCGAGCAACCTCAACTCAACAAACTAATCGAAGCGCTCGCAAAAGAGTTAAACAGTTCAATAAATTCAAAGCATTAACGAATTGCCATAGAAAATACTTTATTGGGCAATTAAATAAAACTATAACGATTCAACCTAAAAAAACTTGCTTTTAAAAACGAACTCCGTAAGCTAACACGTCAAGAGCCAAATCAAAAAGCTCAGAACAGAATCCCAATGTAAAAAGTGGGAACGCCAAGAGACTCTTTAGGAGGAGAGAATGATAAATTCTAAATTGAAGCAAGCTTTAGCCGCGTTAACTGTATCAGCCGCTTTAGTTGCAGCGCCTGTATACGCCTCTACCGATGCAGCAGCGGCGGAAGCCCTTGCAAAACGTGTTGAGGAAGGCAAAAAGCTAGCCTTCGGCCGCGCTGAAGGTAACTGCCTAGCTTGCCATATGATGCCGGGTGGAACTTCACCGGGTAACATTGGTCCAGCGTTAATTGCAATGAAATTACGTTACCCAGAGAGACAAGATTTATTTGACAAACTGTGGGGCGTAAAAGCCAAGGAAGTACCTTATAGCATGATGCCTTTCTTCGGACGAAATGGTATCCTTTCAGATGACGATATCAACAAAATTGTTGATTATTTGTACACTCTGTAAAATTTTAATTCCAAAACTAACTGGGAGTTTTAAATCTTATGAAACGTAGATCATTCCTAAAAGCCACTTTAGCAACTGGCGCTGCAACTGTTGCAGTAAGTGCTGGCTTATTAACACCAACTGCTGTTCTAGCTAGCTGGAACAAAAAAGCATTTGAAGCAAAATCTGTTGACGAAGCAATGACTGGCATTTTCGGTTCTGCTAACGCAACTGCTTCTGCAGATGTGAAACTAGTTGCCCCTGCAATCGCTGAAAACGGCGCTGTAACACCTGTAAGCGTTGATGCTTCTGGTATGAAAGGTGTTGAATCAATCGCAATCGTTGCGACTAAAAACCCAACTCCTTTAGTATGCGAATACAAATTCTCTGGTGGTGCACAAGGTTTCGTATCAACTCGTATTCGTATGGGTAGCACACAGAACGTAATGGGTGTTGTTAAAGCTGGCGGCAAACTTTACAAAGCTGAACAAGAAGTGCGTGTAACTATCGGTGGTTGTGGCGGTTAATACCTCCATTCCCCTTACACACAAACACTTTAAATAAGATTGACAAAATTTGAGAAGGAATTACAAATGTCTATCAATATCAGAACACGTGGAAGCCTAAAAGGCGGAGTTGCAGAGATCAAGTCACTAATCAGACACCCAATGGAGTCTGGTGCTCGTATGGATCAATCAACTGGCAAGCCTTTCCCAATGAAAGTAATCCAAACTGTTACTGTTGCTGTAAACGGAACAAAAGTTGTTGATGCGCAGTGGTCTGCAAACATCTCTACCAACCCTTACATGCACGTAAACATCGCTGCTAAAGCTGGTGACACTGTAAAAATCGACGTAGTTGATAACACAGGTGAAACTGGTTCTGAAACATTAACGTTGAAGTAATGTTTTAAATTGAGTGCATTCTTAGAATGCACTCAATCGCATAATAAAAACCATAAGAACAAATAAAGCTCTCCGACGGAGGATTGGAATGAAGAAGACATTAGTAAGCGCCTTGGCTCTAGGTGTTGCAGCTGGTGTTGGCAGCCAGGTAATGGCTAACCCACATAATCAGCATGCTGAAAAAAGTCGCAGTGACTTAGTTGAATACTTCAAAGCGAAACATCCAGAACGTCCCTTTGAAGATTACATTCACGGAATTTATGGCTACAATGCCGAACGTAAATCGCAATGGGAAATGCAAGAAGAGTTCCCACCTTATCAAGATCACGTAGATCAAGGTAAAGCGCTTTTCGAAAAGGACATTGCTGCTTATCAAAATTGTTTAGTTAACGCAGATAAAGGTGTTAACAAAATTCGCACAAGCTACCCTTACTTCAATGATAAAACTCAAAAAGTAGTTACACTTGAAGGTGATATTAATCGCTGCCGCACTGAAGCTGGCCTAAAAGCTTTTGGTTGGAAACGTGGTGATTTAGCAAAAGTAAGTGGTTATTTGGCTTATGCAGCTCGCGGCGAAAAAATCAATGTCGTGATTAACTCAGAAGGCGCTAAAAAGGCATTTGAGGCTGGCGAACGTGAATTCGCTGAACCTCGTGGTCAACTAGGTTTGGCTTGTGCAAGTTGCCATGTTTACAATGCTTCACGCCAGGCACGTTCTGACATTCTATCGCCAGTGTTAGGTCATACAACACACTTCCCAGTATGGCGTGGGAAATGGAATGACTTAGGAACCTTGCACCGTCGTTATGAAGGTTGCCACAAAAACATGCGCCATGAAGCATTTAAAGTTCAAGGTGACGAATACCGTAACCTTGAATTCTTCTCTGCTTACATGAGCAATGGTTTAGAAGTCAATGGGCCAAGTTACCGTCAATAATTTGATCGACTAGGCGCAATAAAAAACCCACCTAACGGTGGGTTTTTTTATTGCGTAACTTTTTTTTCTGCACTCAAAGAAGTACACATTCTTGAGCTTACAATTAGTTTAACAACTGCTCACCTTCATACATCCAATCAAACCCCTGTCTCACCCAACGCTCAACTGCCAAAATAAGCTCCGGATCATTTAATCCCATTTTCTGCGCAATCATAAATACCTTATCTTGCTCTTCTGGACCAAAATGCCCGTCTTTATAAGAGATTTTAATCAACTCTTGCAGTGTTATGACCTTCGCTTGCTTTGAATCAAGCACACTCAGTAGGTCATTCAAATTTAGATGAGACTTATTTAATTCAAACTCAATATTGTAAGCCTCACTAAAATCTTTTAAATACTGCAACTCTTCTTCTGATACATCATTATCAATCGCCGCCGTCATCACAGCTAAATCAAAAATGGCCTGCCGCTGTTGCTGGGTTAATCTATCTACAAACATCATACCCCCTATCGTTTTTCGATCTGTTCGACATTACGTACAGCACCAAAGGCTGCACTGGTTGTCATCGCAGCATAAGCTCGCAAAGCCGGAGTTACGCGGCGTTCACGTGGCAATACTGGCTTCCAGGCCTGGTGCCCTTTCTGCTCCATCTTTTGACGGCGTTGTGACAATTCATAATCAGAGACTGCAACGTTAATGGTGCGATTAGGGATATCAATTTCAATAATATCTCCTGGCTCAATCAAACCAATATTGCCACCTTCTGCGGCTTCGGGTGAAGCATGACCAATAGACAAACCAGAAGTGCCACCTGAAAAACGTCCATCGGTTAATAATGCACAAGCCTTACCCAAGCCTTTGGATTTTAAATAGCTGGTTGGGTACAACATTTCTTGCATTCCGGGGCCACCCTTTGGTCCTTCATAACGAATAATTACCACTTCACCGGCTTGAACTTCATTGCCCAAAATCCCTGCAACTGCTGCATCCTGACTTTCATAAATACGAGCTGGACCACTAAATTTAAAAATTTCTTCATCGACACCCGCCGTTTTAACAATACAGCCATCTTGAGCAATATTACCGAACAATACCGCTAATCCACCGTCTTTGGTATAGGCATGTTCAACTGAACGGATGCAACCGTTTTCATCATCGGTATCAAGATCTTTCCAACGTTTACTTTGACTGAATGCTTGCGTTGTACGCACATTACCCGGAGCAGCTTTAAAGAAAGTCTGAACCGCTTCAG
The DNA here is from genome assembly GCA_002421475.1 of Thiomicrospira sp. UBA5634. GTDB lineage: Bacteria > Pseudomonadota > Gammaproteobacteria > Thiomicrospirales > Thiomicrospiraceae > Thiomicrospira. The sequence goes on from DIJW01000088.1 coordinate 10,982, forward strand.
ATGGATTACGCGTAATATCCCACAACTCAATTGCGGCACCCAAAGTCGAAGCATGCACCGTAAAGGTATTTGGATCAATCAAACCGCCGCGATCCAGCTCACCTAACAAACGCATAATGCCACCTGCACGGTGGACATCTTCCATATGATATATTTTTGAGTTTGGCGCGACCTTTGATAAACAAGGAACTTTACGCGAAATTGCATCAATATCTGCCATCGTAAACTTAACATCCGCTTCATGTGCGACGGCCAATAAATGTAAAACAGTATTAGTTGATCCACCCATAGCAACATCCAATGCCACTGCATTTTGGAACGCAGAAAATGTTGCAATTGAGCGTGGTAACACACGATCATCGTCCTGCTCATAATACTGTTTGGTAATTTCAACTATTCTGCGACCAGCTTCTTCAAACAAATGTTTTCGATCAGCATGTGTGGCTAAAACCGAACCGTTTCCGGGCAAGGCAACACCTAAGGCTTCCGCCAAACAGTTCATTGAGTTCGCCGTAAACATACCTGAGCATGAACCACAGGTTGGGCAAGCTGAAATTTCGACATCTTCCACGTCTTGATCTGAACATTTGTCATCCGCAGCCATAACCATCGCATCAACCAAATCTAACTTGATTTCTTGGCCTCCCAAAACCGTCTTCCCTGATTCCATCGGCCCGCCCGATACAAAAATAGTCGGAATATTGAGTCGCATTGCAGCCATCAACATACCCGGAGTAATTTTGTCACAGTTAGAGATACACACTAATGCATCAGCGCAATGAGCATTAACCATATATTCAACAGAATCGGCGATCAGTTCGCGAGAAGGCAGAGAATACAACATACCGTCGTGTCCCATGGCAATCCCATCGTCCACCGCGATGGTATTAAACTCTTTGGCTATACCACCAGCTTGCTCAATCACGCGCGCGACCAGCTGCCCCATATCTTTTAAATGCACATGTCCCGGTACGAACTGGGTAAACGAGTTAGCAATCGCAATAATCGGTTTACCAAAATCTTCTGAATTCATGCCTGTGGCGCGCCACAAGGCACGTGCGCCTGCCATATTACGACCATGAGTGCTGGTTCTTGAACGATAAACGGGCATAATGAACTCCTTAAAACAATAATTTCAGCCCCTTGCGAAGTTTCCCCACTGCAAACGGCCATTTGTTATACTTGCTAAATTATTAATATTTTCTCATAACTACCCTATGCCGATGAAACAATCTGAAGCCGATTTTCTCCACAGCTTGCGCCAATCTTCCGGCTATATCCATTTACATCGCGGTAAGCTGTGTGTGATATACATTCCCGGCGAATTGATTCTGCATGAAACCCATCTCAAGCAACTCGCTGAAGACTTAGCTTTATTGCATACCCTTGGCTTAAAAATGGTATTGGTAATGGGCGCCACCCCGCAGATTGACGCAGCATTAGCCTTGGCAAACATTGATTGGCAAAGTCATCAGCAATTTCGTATTACCTCAGCTGACATGTTGCCTGTGTTACAACAAACGCTGGGAAAAGTTCGTAGCCAACTTGAAGCGGCTTTTAGCCGTCAACAACCGATTGATGACCAACCGCTAAGCTTATGCTCTGGTAACTGGGTGACGGCGCAACCTAAGGGCGTAATTGATGGCGTTGATTTTCAATATACCGGCCAAACTCGCAAAATTAATCAAGCCGCAATACGCGCTATTTTAGACTCCGGTCAAGTAGTGTTACTCACACCGCTTGCTTACTCATTAACCGGTGAAGTTTTTAACCTAAACACCCTTGAGCAAGCCTGCAGTGTTGCAAGTAAACTGCAAGCGGATAAGTTAATGATTTTCACCAACCATGAACAAATCGCTGGCTTGCCTCACCAGTTAAGTCTTAAAGAACTGAAACAAACGTCTGCCCAAAATCATGCGCAGGAATTATTGTTTGAACAACTGCATAACCATGCGGCACAAATCAAACGCATTCATTTAATGAACGAATCGCACCCCAGCAGCTTATTGTTAGAACTGTTTAGTCGCGACGGCATGGGTACTTTAATTTTCAGTGATCGTTACCATCAAATTCGCCGCGCAACCATTGATGATGTCAGTGGTATTTTGGATTTAATCGCCCCTTTGGAAGCGCAAGGCAAGCTTGTAAAGCGCTCGCGTGAACGCCTAGAGCTTGAAATAAATAATTTTAGTGTCATTGAACGTGATCAACATATTATCGGTTGCGCGGCACTTTACCCTTATGAAA
>DIJW01000113.1 GCA_002421475.1 Thiomicrospira sp. UBA5634
AAAAAGGCTGCAACTGCAAATGACTTTATTGTTAGCCTTGTTGATCGCAATTGCCATGAAGTTGGTTGGCGTTTTGTTAATCACATCATTATTAATTTTACCGGCAGCGGCGGCACGCAGACTCGCCAAAACCCCGGAGCAAATGCTTATCGCCACCTTTATAATTGGCAGTCTGAGTGTGTTGATTGGATTAGGTATTTCTTATCAATGGGATATTCCGTCCGGCCCGGCAATTGTTGTCAGTGCGATGGGGATTTTTCTCAGTTTATTGCTTAAACCAACGACGCCCTGAAATACCAGGCCTGGTATTTCAGGTTAAAACCCCATCAACCTTTTAACAATCGTGGCGCTGGTTTGGGTTTTGGCAACGACGAATTAACCGTATCACCCACCGTAAACTGTGAAACCTGCTGACGCAATTCATCTGCCTGTTCTTCTAAATCATGTGTTCCCGCAGCCAGCTCTTCCACAATCGCGGCGTTTTGCTGGGTCACACTATCCATTTGGCTCACCGCGCTACTCACTGTATCAATACCGGCGGCCTGCTGTTGGCTGGCACTGGCAATTTCCGAAACCATGTCACCCATTGCGACCATCGTTTGGTTAATTTGTGTTAACGCATCACTGGTTTGGCGAACCAAATCACCGCTGTTTTCACTGATACGTACCGTATCTTCAATCAATAATTTTATTTGGCCGGCGGCTTCTGCCGACTTACCGGCTAAACCACGCACTTCACCCGCAACAACCGCAAATCCACGCCCATGATCACCGGCGCGCGCCGCTTCAACCGCCGCGTTCAATGCCAATAAATTGGTCTGAAAAGCAATCCCATCAATTAAGGTAATAATGTCCTGAATTTTACGGCTTGCATTCACCATTTCATCCATTGAGTTTAATGCCTGATGCATAATATTCACGCCTTGCGTCAGGCGTTGTTGCGCTTCTGCTGCCATTTTATTAGCTTGTTCAGCATTATCGGCATTACGTTTAACCGTGGTTGTCATTTGCTCCATTGAACTGGCGGTTTTTTCCAAGGATTGCGCCAATTGTTGCAAACGGTCTGACAAATCTTGACTGCCTTGCGCCATTGAATGCGCACCGGATCGAACCCCATGTGTAATCTGGCCGACTTGTCCAATCATTGCCGCCATATTTTTTGTTGAGCGGTTAAGTGAGTCACGTAACCACTCCATTTTGCCTTCATATATTTGATTAACACTGGCAGTTAAATCGCCCTGACTGATTTGTGATTGCGCCAAACCCATATCTTCAACAAAACGTTCTAATGAATCTAAACTTTTATTGATTGAGTTTTTAAGCGGTACAAAATCGCCACGCGCTTCTGACTCTACTCTTTTAGAAAAATCACCATGCTCAAGCGCATCAAGCGTTAAACCGATATCGGCGACGGTTTCTTTAATATGTACTGAAGAACGCTCCAAGTCGTACAACACATCATCGAACCCACCTTGAAGAGAAACGGCTTGGTCACGATAGACATTTAACTCGCCTGCACGGAAGTTATGCGAGGTTTTTTGCAACATCTCCATCACCGCAGCAACCTGCTCTAATGATTGGTTTACACCGGTTTTCAAATCAAAAAAATGACCGCGCGCATCATTTGTCACTCGCTGATTAAATTCCCCGCTGGCAAGAGATTGCATCACTCGATTGACTTCATCAATCGCCGTTTCAACGTTAAGCATTAACTGATCAATCGCACCGGCAATCTGACCTATCTCACCACGGGTGTTTAAATTAACTCGATGTTCGAGATTACCGGTCTCGACCACATCTTGCATCGTGGAAACCATGTGTTCCAGTGGTTTTGTAATGCTGTGAGAAACCAGCATACCGCCAACGAGTAAAACCAATGCACTTAATGCTAACCCCGACCAAAGCAACCACTGATTAAGCTGCTGACTTTGCGTTAACGCCATCACTGCGTCTAGGTTTTGATGCACTTCATACTGTAAAAACTGCTCAATAATTTGAGCAAACTCTTGATATTTCGGATCAAACTCATTAATTAAAATCTCGGCCGCTTCATCTTTAAAATCTTCCTCAATCGCAATCATAAAACCGCCGAACAAATTAAATGCGCCGGCCGCATTATCACGTAACTGTTTTAAAAAATTAGCCTCCGTTTCATCCAAGCTTAATTTTTCGAGCTCCGTAAACATGGCGCCGATATTTTGTGATGACTCCGCTAATAATTTGGACTGTTTTTTGACTTCATCCTCATCCTGAACAATCACTAAGTTCCGCTGCATTAATGCGCGCTCATCGGAAAGGTTTTTGATTTTATTCACCGTCGCAAGTTTAGCGCTGTTGACATTAATAATCTGATCTACCGCTTGTTGTGACTGGTGCATAATAAACTGCGTAAACAGGTTACCCATTAACAACAAAAAGAGCACTGCCGCAATACTCAGCAGCAACCGGGTTTTGATTTTCATTAAACCTCCGACATAAATAATTTGGCTGGCCTAGTCACCGTTTTATGAACTAAGCGCACAAGTTCACTAGTCTAATCAAAAAGCATGACGGCTATGATTAAATTATCTTTAGCTGCCCTAAGTGCTGGTTATAGAAATGTTTACTAATAAACCCTTTAAACAGCGCTGAACAACCAATACAACCCTTGCCGCAATTGTGCGATTATTCACGCAAATACGCATCGACAAAAGCAATTGTTTTAATTAGTTAATTTTACCTTCTGCTTGCTAATAAGCTATTTATTAGGCTAGTATTTAAAAGCAATTAAATAAAAGTTATTTTTAAATAAGTTTTGAGCAAAGGGGCGGTAAATGAATGAGAATAAAATTAAGCAAATGTCTTTAGAAGAGTTAGTGGCGTTACGCACCTTGATTGACGAGCAAATTGTCATTAAACAAAAAGAACAAAAAAAGGCATTAGTCAGTGAGTTTAAAGCCATGGCAGCTAAACTTGGCTTAAGTTTAGAAGACGTGGTGGGCTTGGAAGCAGTTAAAACACGTAAAGGTAGCGGACAAAAAGTCGCCCCTAAATATCGCCACCCGCAAAATACTGAATTAACCTGGACAGGTCGCGGACGCAAACCGCTGTGGGTTGAAGAGTTTTTAAGTAAAGGCGGTCGTTTGGAAGCCTTAACAATCTAACCCCGTTTCCAACTAGCAAAAAGCCCGCGTAATCAAAATGACTACGCGGGCTTTTTTTACTGCCCTGATTTAACGAATATCATCAAATCCGTTTTTGATAACACACAAAATCAAATGCATACGGATGTTTTTCATCCGCATCATGGTGTTGACGCGAAACCTCCAACCAGGCCTGGTGGTCGATTGGCGGAAAAAATGCATCGCCTTGCGGCTCCGCATCCACTTCGGTAATCAATAACTGATCAACGCGGTCAAGCCATTGAGCATAAATTTGCGCGCCGCCGATAATCATCACTTCGGCATGATCATTTACACTTGCCAATGCCGTTTCCACCGAACCAAAAACCTGCGCACCGCCGGCAACATAATCCGCGTTGCGGCTAATCACTAAATTAGGTCGGTTCGGTAACGGTCGCGATCCTAATGATTCAAAAGTTTTGCGTCCCATGATCACCGGCTTATTTAAGGTTTGCGCTTTAAAATATTTTAAATCGTCGGGTAAATGCCACGGCATTTGATTATCTTTGCCAATCATCCGGTTTTTCGCCATCGCCACAATGATCGAAAGTTTAGGCCGTGTCATACCGAAACCTCGGCTTTGATATGCGGATGCGATTCATAATTTACAATTTCAAAGTCATCAAACCGATAATCAAAAATAGATGCCGGTTTGCGTTTAATCACCAGGCCTGGTAGTGGCAAAGGCTGTCGAGTTAACTGCAACTTAGCCTGCTCCAAGGTGTTGTTGTATAAATGCACATCGCCCCCAGTCCATACAAACTCGCCGACTTCTAAATCGGTTTGCTGTGCAATCATATGCACGAGTAACGCATAACTGGCGATATTAAACGGCACACCGAGGAAAGTGTCGGCACTGCGTTGATACAACTGGCAAGATAAACGCCAGTTGGCAACATAAAACTGGAAAAACGCATGGCAGGTCGCCAATGCCATTTTGCCGTTTTCGACGTTGGCTTGCGGACTAATGGATTCATCCGGCAAGTCGGCCGGATTCCACGCGCTGACGATCATACGACGACTATTAGGATTGGTTTTTAGGGTTTGAACCACCTGTTCGATTTGATTAATCACTTCACCGTTCGGGCTTTGCCAAGCTACCCACTGCTTGCCATACAATGGCCCAAGTTCACCTGATTCGGTAGCCCACTCATCCCAAATACGCACGCCGTTGTCTTTTAAATATTTAATATTAGTATCGCCGCTTAAAAACCATAACAACTCATGCACGATGGAACGAATATGCAGTTTTTTAGTGGTGACTAACGGAAAACCCTGCTGTAAATTAAACCGCATTTGATAACCAAATACCGACAACGTGCCGGTGCCGGTGCGATCACCCTTTTGCACGCCGTTATCCATAATATGTTGCAGTAAATCTAAATACTGTTTCATTTGTTTTTTCCTTTCACCAGGCCTGGTTGTGAGGTTACTGAAGCTGAATATTTATATGCCCACAGCATTAAACCTATGCCTATTATAATCATCGGTAAAGACAACACCTGCCCCATCGTTAACCAATTCCACGCCAAATAGCCGATATGCGCATCCGGCATGCGGAAAAATTCCGCCACAATCCTAAACACGCCATACGCAACCAAAAACAACCCGGCAACCGAACCCGCCGGACGGGGTTTTGCGGAGTACCACCATAACAAGGCAAACATCACCACACCCTCTAACAAGGCTTGTAATAACTGTGTCGGATATTTTTGTACCATTGTATTTAAAGTCGGATCATACACCCACATGCCTAGCGGTGAATCCGTCACTTTACCCCACAGCTCGCCATTTATAAAATTACCGATTCGCCCGGCAAATAAGCCGATCGCGACCAACGGCGCAACAAAATCCGCCACACTAAATAAACTGAGGCCAATTTTGCGCGCAAAGAGCCACATAGCCAACGTCACACCTAATAAACCGCCATGAAACGACATTCCCCCCTGCCAAATCATCAGCAAACTGAGCGGGTTGGCGACAAAACCGCCAAAATCATAAAACAATACATAACCAATTCGCCCCCCCAAAACAACGCCCAACGCACAGAAAAAAATCAGGTCACTCACCTTGTCTTTATCCCAAACGCGATGTCCGCGCGCGCGTAATGTGCCCAAATACCAAGCGCTGGCAAAACCAATCACATACATTAAGCCATACCAATGAATCGCTATCGGCCCCAACGCCAAAGCTACCGGATCAATCTCGGGATAAGTCCACATGCTGTACATCCTTTATACTTCTCTATTTGGCCGTTATTCTAACGGAATCATCAGAACCTTGTTAACAACAACTTATAATCAACTGATCAACTCCAAAACCCCTCAATGTTAATACCCTCCCACAATACGAAAACCATGACAAAAATTTAAGCAAGCCATCGTAGTTATTTTTTACAAATAAAGTCGATAAAAAACACTCATTGTCAATAATTCAGACTAAAATAACGAGTCTAAACGTTCCCTTTGGATTTGCTGAATGTCAAACTTGATTGATATTTATATCGGTCGGCAACCGATCTTTAATGCCAAGCTTGGTCTGCACGCTTATGAATTATTGTTTCGCAGCAATACGGACAATCATGCCTCTGTGATTGCCGGTGACAGTGCTACCGCTCAGGTGATGATGCACGCATTTGGTGACATAGGTTTACAAGACATTGCCGGTGAACATAAAGTATTCATCAACTTCACCGAAAGTTTATTGTTACGCGAAAACCTGGCTTTTTTCTCGCCCAGACAAGTTGTCATTGAGGTGTTGGAAGACGTCCATGTCACTCCCGCTTTGTTACGCTCGTTAACCGAACTACGCAGTAAAGGCTTTACCATCGCGCTGGATGATTATGTATTTAATCCAAAACTTGAACAGCTCGAGAGTTATGCCGACTTAATTAAAGTCGATATTTTAGAAGTGGGCCAACATTCACTTACCCAACACGTTCGCCGTCTTAAAGACCAAGGCATGCGTTTGCTGGCAGAAAAAGTAGAAACCCGCGAACAATTCGATTTTTGCCGCAGTATTGGTTTTGACTTTTTTCAAGGCTACTTTTTCGCCAAACCCAAAATCATTAAAGGTCAACGGTTACCCACCAATAAACTGACCGTGCTCGAATTACTGTCCAACGTATACGATCCTGATATTGATATGAGCAAACTCAGCGCCATCATTGCTAAAGATGTGTCGTTAAGTCAAAAACTGCTCAAATTTTTAGCCGAAAATGTCAAAACAAAATTCCCGATTACCTCAGTACATGACGGCGTAATGCGTTTTGGTTTAGATCGTCTCCAAAGTTGGTCCAGTATGCTCGCGCTTGCCGGCATGGACGACAAGCCGATCGAGTTGTTTCGCATGTCATTAACCCGCGCCAAGTTCTGTGAACTGGTAGGGGAAAAAATCGGCGACCACGCCAAAGACATGTACTTTACCGTTGGTCTGTTTTCAACCTTGGATGCCGTTATGGACATGGAATTAAGCGAGTTACTAAACAAACTTAAACTGGATCAACGCATTGTCAACGCCTTAATCGGTGAGGACGGCAATAGTTTAAGTATCCCGCTTAATGCCGTAAAAGCGATGGAGCAAGGACGAACAGACTTTAAACTGCCGCACGGATTATGTGCAACCGATGTTTCAAAACTTTACTTACAATCCATGCAATTTTCACAAGGTGTTTTTTTGGGTGATAAACAACACTAATTCTATCCCCCTAAGCGATTAATCAAACTAAGAGTGAATACCCAACGCCCAAATTTTTCTTATTGGGAAACCGATTCACAATCACCTAACATACAACATCTAACAGCTTTAAAACGGGTTAAACGAGAACAACATGACAGACATGATTGATTTTTATATTGGTCGTCAACCCATCTTTGACAGCGACATTAATCTGTTTGCTTATGCGTTATTGTTCCGCCAGAATGCGGAAGATAACAGCGCCCAAATCGTCAATGGCGACCAAGCATCCGCCCAAGTCATCATGAATGCACTCGGCGAGATCGGTATAAAAAACCTCGCCGGCGATCATAAGGTCATTATTAACTTCTGTGACACGCTACTCATCCAAGAAGGTGAGCCGTTTTTTAACCCGCGCCAAGTCATTATTGAATTACTCGAAGAACATAACGCAACCCCTGCTTTGATTCGCACCCTAAAGGGCTTACGTAAACAAGGTTTCAGTATTGCGTTAGATGACCATCAATTTAATTCACAAATGAGTGTATTCGAAGATTACGCCGACATTATTAAAGTTGATATTCAAAAATACGACCTTAACCAACTGCAACCCAAATTACAGGAACTCAAACGTAAAGGCATTAAATTGCTGGCCGAAAAAGTTGAAACCTATGAACAAGTTAAAGCCTGCGATGCGCTTGGTTTTGATTACTTTCAAGGGTTCTTTTTCGCCAAACCGCAAATTATTCACGGTCAACGTCTGCCGGATAACAAGTTATCGGTCATCAAATTGCTGTCTAAAATTTATCAACCGAATATTAACTTGAATGAATTGAGTAAAATCATTACTCATGATGTTTCGTTAAGCCAAAAACTGCTGACCTTTATCAGTCAAAACGTACCGTCAAAATTCCCGATTACCTCAATTCAGAATGCGGTGATGCGTTGCGGGCTGGATCATTTACGTAACTGGGCAGGCCTGGTGGCGTTATCGAGTTTGAGTGACAAACCCTGTGAACTGTTTTATCTGGCGCTAACGCGTGCAAAATTTTGCGAACTGGTGAGTGAACTCATCCAAGATCCACCCAAAGAAACTTACTATACCGTCGGGTTGTTTTCGATTCTGGATGCCTTAATGGATCGGCCGTTAGAAGAAATTTTAGAGCAGCTCGGTTTAGATGATAACCGAATGCTGGAAGCCTTAATGGGACAAGCCCACAGCCCGTTATGTTTAACCCTGAAAGCGGTTAAAGCGTTAGAACGCGGTCAACTGGACTTTGAGCGACCCAAAAACGTCAGTTTGGGTGCACTCACCCAACGTTATTTCTCCGCAATTCAATATTCACAAAGCGCGTTTAATCCCGACTAAATAGGCTTGGTAATACTCGGCGACATTCGCGTGACTAACAAACCCGCGATTAAAATAAACGCTGCTGAAAAATACAAACAGGCTTCCATGCCTGCGACTTGATAAACGTAACCGGATAACATGGTGCCAACTAAACGCCCGCCGGCATTCGCCATATAATAAAACCCGACATCTTTCGATGTACCATCGGCGCTGGCAATCGACACAATTAAATACGAATGCACCGCCGAATTAAGCGCAAACAACACCCCGAATACCACCAGGCCTGCTATTAGAATCGTTTGCGGATCGTAATCCAGCGTGAGCGCCATAATCAACGGCACTGCCGCTAATACCCACGCCAACCAACGCGCGGTGGAGGCTGAAGGATTTGCATCCGCCGCTACACCTTTTTTAAGCCCGGTTATTTTGGGGGCTAACGCCTGCACAACGCCATAACCAATAATCCACAATGCCATAAACGCGCCGACATAAGTGTGTTCCCAATTTAACACCCCCACCAAAAACACCGGCAACGCCACCACAAACCACACATCCCTTGCGCCAAATAAGAAAAACCGCGCCGCCGACAACCAGTTGAGGGTTGGGTTTTTGGAGAACATTTCATTAAACTTAGGTTTGTTTTTCGCTTTACCCAGCGAGCCGTCCAAAAATAACAACGACACCAGCAGCGCCGCCGTCAGCATTGCGCTCATAATCATCATCGCTTCGGCAAAGCCAAACCAAGCCAACAACACCGCGCCAATAAAAAAGCCCACACCTTTGAGCGCATTTTTAGAACCGGTTAGTAACGCCACCCAACGATAAAGCTGGCCGGAACTGTCGGAAGCGAGATTTTTAATTGAACTTTTGGCGCTCATTTTATTCAGGTCTTTGGCAATGCCGGACAAGGCTTGTGCCACCATCACATACAGCACACCCAGCCATTCGGCCGGCACGGTGAGCATCAGCAGCGCCAAAATCTGCACACTCAAGCCGATATTCATGGTGACGTTGAGACCCCAACGCGCGCCGAGCCAACCGCCGACCAGGTTGGTGACGATACCGAAAAACTCATAAAACAAAAACAACAACGCGATTTCCAGCGGGCTATAACCCAACTGCCAGAAATACAACACCACCAACATGCGCAACGCTCCATCGGTAATGGTAAACGCCCAGTAATTGCCGGTGACAATCGCATATTGCTGTGTTGGAGACATAGGGAATTCCTTTCGTTTTTTGAGCCAAAAAGTGTTCACCACAGAGGCACGAAGACATAGCGGTTTTCAGAGCCCCTCCCTTGATGCACCCACGGGCATAAAGGAGGGGTTGGGGAGGGTGTGATTTCACAAACCTGCACAAATTCACCCTCACCCAACCATCTCCCAGCGGGAGAGGGCTTTAAAAAACCTTCGAGGTCTATTTAGCCGCGCGATTAGCTAAAGCCACTTTCATAGCCAATTCCATCATGCGGGCGACGTAACCGATTTCGTTATCATACCAAGCCAAAATTTTGATCTGTGTGCCATTCACCACCATGGTGGATAAACCATCAATCACCGCTGAACAATGTTCACCTTCGTAATCCGCCGACACCAATGGACGCGATTCAAAACCTAAAATGCCATGCAAATAGGTTTCAGCTGCTTTTTGCAACAATCCATTCACTTCGTTGACGCTAGTTTCACGATTCATCTCTAACACCAAGTCAGTCAAAGACGCATTCATAAACGGTACCCGCACCGCCACGCCATTCAACTTGCCATTCAACTCCGGGAAAATCGTACCAATCGCCGTGGCAGAACCGGTAGTAGTCGGAATCAGCGATTCAAAACTGGCGCGCGCACGGCGTAAATCCGCATGACCGTGATCCACCACTTTTTGGGTGTTCGTTAAATTATGCATGGTGGTGATCATGCCGTGTTTGATGCCGATTTGTTCTTGCATCACTTTAATCACCGGCGCAATGCAGTTGGTGGTGCAAGACGCCGCGGTAATAATTGGGTCTTTTCCGGCTTCAAAAATGTCATCGTTAATCCCCATCACGATATTTTTAATGCCCTCTTTCATCGGCGCGGCCACTATCACTTGCGGCACATTTTGATCCAAATAAGGTTGCAACGTCTCTTTAGTGCGGAATTTACCGCTACATTCAATCACCACATCTACATTTAAACTCGCCCAATCCGTCGCGCTCAGATCCTTGTTCATCGAATAAGAAATATGTTTATCGCCAATCACAATCGTGTCGCCATCCGGCGTTTTTTCCGAACGGGCTTCATGCCACCAACGACCATGCGCTGAATCAAAATTCACCAAATGCGCTGACGAAAACGCATCGCAAGCAATTTCGTTAATATGCACGATTTCGACTTGATTACTGTCCCAAACCTCACGTAACGCCAAACGTCCCATGCGACCAAATCCATTAATTGCGATACGAATTGTCATGTCTAATTCCTTTTATATTTGATATTTCAGATGCGAAAAATTATAAAACAAGTTAGCATAGTTTGTATGACAGTTTTGTGATCACCAGGCCTGGTGATTCACTGTTACATAACAATATATAAATCAAACGAGAATACTTATGTCGAAACTTATCCAAACCCTTCTCTTCATTTCCGCTTACAGTGCATCGGCTTTTGCGCAGCCGGTGAACTTTGCAAAAGTTACTGATAATGTCTATGCGTTTGTCGGCGAAATTGATGATCGCACTAAAGCCAACTTAGGCCTGAATGCCAATATCGGTTTGGTGGTCACATCTGCCGGTGCGGTGGTGATTGATTCCGGTGCGGGCCCACTTTCCGCTAAAGCGATTGCTGATGGCGTTAAAAAAGTCACCCAGCAAAAAATCGTCGCGGTGATTAACACCGGCAGCCAAGATCACCGTTGGTTAGGCAACGACTATTTTGCCAAACAAGGCGCAACCATTTACGCGCTCCAAAAAACCGTTGATACGCAGAAAAAAATGCTGAACTCGATTTTGCAACGCATTAAATCAACCGACCCTATTTTCCACGACCAAACCCCTTTCTATGCGCCTAAGCCGTTTGCCGGTAATGAAGGCAAAGTAACCATTGGCGGTATGGATTTTGAAATTAAATACTTTAACGATGCGCATTTTCCGGGTGACGCGGTGGTGTGGTTACCGGAACAACAGGTTTTGTTTAGCGGCGACCATGTGTATTTAGATCGTTTATTAGGTGTGCATCCGCATACCAATGCGGTCAAATGGCTGGATGCGTTTAATCAAATGGCGCAATTACCGGCTAAACATGTGGTTCCCGGCCACGGTGCGGTGGCGGATATGAAAAAAGCGCAAGCTGAAACCGGTGATTATTTAGCTCAAGTGGTGGATGCCGTGAGTAAAGCGGTAGAAGATATGGCGCCGATGGATGACGTCACTCCGTCACGCGACTGGTCAAAATTCCAACACTTAAAACACTACCAGGGTTGGCACGGTCGTAACGTGAGCAATACTTACCAGCGTTTAGAAGCGGCCGGAATGTAAACTCAAACGTTCAATGTCGGCATTCATTTATGATGAATATGCCTCACCAGGCCTGGTCGGTATCTGCCACCAGGCCTGGTTGTTTTTAAGGAGTTGATTTGGTTTTTTCTCTGCGACCCAAAACGTTATCCGGTTTACTCAACCTTTATCTCGGTTTGGGTTTGGGCGTGTTTACCCTACTGGCTGGTGTATTGATTTATCAGCTGGTGTCGCACACATTGGAGCAGACCTTGCGAGATAAAGCGCAAGCGTTATCGCAACAACTGGCTTTGGTGACGTTAGATTCGGTTTTAATGCGCGACTACGCGAAAGACCGGAAGATATTCAGTCGTTAGCCGAGTTGTTTTTAAGCCGTTTTAGTCAGCGATTTAATAAGCCGGTGCGTTATCTGAGCGGTGAAGTATTAGCGCAACTGAAAGCCTACGATTGGCCGGGCAATATTCGTGAGTTGGAAAATATTATTCAACGCGCAGTGGTGTTGGCGCAGGGGGAAAGTATTGAACGCAACCATATTCCGCAAGAACTGCGCTCGGCTCCGCTCAAAATGGAACTGGCACCAGGCCTGGCGGTTTACTTATTGCGCGTATTTAAATACGCCAGCAACGCAACTAAGGCAAGCAAAAACAGCCCCCATAAAGCCCAGTCCATTGCGATACCCAACATCAAGATGCTGGCAAATATAGCCGGCATCAATGCCTTGGCAACAAACGAAGGCAAGGCCAGCCTGCCTAATAACAACCCTACATTTTCACGGCCATACAACTCAACCGGCAATGCGGCTCGGACAATCGTCATCACGCCGTTCGCCACCCCGTACAATAAAACGAACAACCACCCCAACCACCACGAGCCGGAAACGAAGTTGAGCAGCAATAAACTCGACATCAAAAAAAACAAAGCGGCCAGTCCAACCAGATACACTCGTAGGTGTCGAGCCAGAAAAAGCTCTATCAAGCGCCCGACAACCTGCAGCGGGCCGATTAACGCTGCCAGCCAAACCGATTGATTACGCTCGAATCCCCCCTGCTGCAAGGCATCAATAATAAACACCGACATAACTGAAAACACCGCTGACACCAACGCAAAACTAATCACCAACCATTTAAATGAGCCGGGACGATATGGGGTTTGTTGAAGTGGGATCGGTTGCGGTTTCAGCGTGGCGCAAATCTGTTTAGGCAAACTAAACCAATGAATTGGCAAAGTGATAAAAAGGTGAAGCAAAGCGAAAACAAGCAAGGTATCGCGCCAACCCAATAACTCATTAAGATAATGGCTAATCGGCCAAAAAACCGTGCTGGCAAAACCACCGAACAAAGTCAGTAACGTCACATTACGTCGATAATTTTGAGGGGTAACGGTATGGGTTACACTAAACGCCGCTTCATATAACGTCAACGCCATTGCCAAACCGGCAAGACACCAACCCAAACCATAAACCAACGGTGTATTAGCCTGAGATAACACTAAAAACGCCAACACTGCCATCAATGATCCGAGGGTCATGGTCAGGCGACCTCCGGTTTTGTCGATCCAGCGTCCCACACTCGGCGCGACAAAACCGGCAATTAACAAACTCAGCGAGAAAGCGCCATAGACCACTAGATTACTCCAGCCGGTCTGTTGCAATATCGGCTGGGCTAACACCGCCAAACTGTAATAAATCGTTCCCCAACTGACGATTTGGCTCAGACCCAGCAGGGGAATAAAGTAACGTGGTTTAAGCACGATTTAGCCGCAACAGGCCGACTTTTTCGGCGCACAACAACTTGATACCGACGGTTTTTCGGGTTTAGGGGCTGTTTGTCCGCAGCAGGCCTGCTGATTAATTTCCGAACTGTCGGCGCCATCAAAACTCGAATTACACACCCCGGTTTGCGGTAAATCCAGTTGCACATCGTCGGCGGCTTGCATATCGCCAACCAGCGCCGCCACAATCGAGCGCACCTGCTCATAGCCGGTCGCCATCAGAAAATTCGGTGCTCGGCCATAACTTTTCGCGCCGACCATATAGTAATTGGCTTCTGGGTGAGTCAATTCTTTATAGCCATGTGGACGAACCGTTCCGCAAGAATGTTCATTTGGATCAATCAGCGGCGCAAGCGCTTCGGTGCTTTCCAACCAAGGATCCAGCTTGATGCGCAGCTCTCGGTTGAACGTCAGATTAGGA
>DIJW01000190.1 GCA_002421475.1 Thiomicrospira sp. UBA5634
AAGTGATCGCAGGCAGGCCTGGTTCTCGTTGAAAGTTTGATGTCCCGCCGCACCCATGAGTAACGCCGCTTCAATGAGTGCGCCGGTTTTCATTTGGTGCATCGTGATTAGTGTTTGTAAATCAGATATTTTGTCTTCGTTTTCAATATCCATCATTTGGCCGCCGATCATCCCGTTGCTACCGGCTGCGCGTGCAAGAAGTGAAATTAAACGCAGTTTAGTCGTATCACCGATGATTTCGTTATTAGCTAAACATTCAAATGCTAGGGTTTGTTGTGCATCACCGACTAAAATTGCCGTAGCTTCATCAAATTTTTTGTGGCAGGTTGGTAAACCACGGCGTAAATCGTCATCATCCATTGCAGGTAAATCATCATGTACCAGTGAGTAACAGTGGATGAGCTCGATTGCAACCGCTGCGGCATCGAGCTGATTTAATGCAATGCCAAAACCTTCACCAATTGCATACAGCATCGCAGGACGAAGGCGTTTACCCGGGTTAAGAGTGGTGTAATACATGGCTTGTTGAATGCGAGGCGGTGTATTTTGACTGAAACGATCGAGCATAACGCTAAGCTGTTGTTCGACACGTTGTTGATAAACTTTAAGCTGGGTGTTCACTCGGCACGATCCTGTTTAGCCTGGTAGATTTTAAAGTGGCGCATTATAACAAATCCTGTCCTAGAGTCATTAACGTCGACCATCGCCACCGGCTTTGCGTAGTACCCAATCTAGCGCTGAAGTCGGTAGTAGTCGTTTTAATATTGCAAATACATGCGTTGGTTTGGTTACGCGGTAACGTGCTTTGGGGTGCTTGCTTTGCAGAGCGTGTAGTAATACTTTATGTATAGCTTCTGGCCCAAGAGTGAAAGGTGCCGCAGCGCCTTGTTTTTGCAAGCGCGCAATCATGGCGTTGTAATTGTTTTGGTGGGGCGAATGTTCGGTATTAACCCACGTCTGAAACTCATGATAAGCATTGGCACGAAAATGTGATGCAATTGGTCCAGGTTCTATCAAACTGACGGATATGGGTTCATGTGCCAACTCGAGCCGTAGGGTGTCAGCTAAACCTTCAATTGCATACTTGCTTGCATTGTATGCGCCACGAAATGCCATTGCGGCAAATCCAAGCACTGAGCTGTTGTAAATAATGCGCCCATAACCCTGAGTGCGCATTTGGCGGAGGGTGAGGTTGGTGAGTTGTTGTGTGCCGAAAACATTGGTTGCAAATTGATGCTCCAATGCAGCACGACTTAAATCTTCCACCGCACCGGGTAAGCCGAATGCGCCATTGTTAAATAATGCGCTCAGTTGACCATTGCATAATTCCAAAATTTCTGACCAGGCCTGGTTAATGGATTTTTCATCTGCTAAATCGAGCTGCACACATACCAAACCTTCGTCGCGTAGTCGATTCACATCTTCAGTTTTGCGACAAGATGCGATGACGTGATACCCCAAGTTTTTTAAGCTGTGGGCGCAGTGATATCCGATACCGGATGAGCAGCCGGTAATTAAAATAGTTTGTGGTGGAATGATAGCAGGTGAGTTCATAGTGAGTGCTCGCTGAGTTGATAACCAATACCTTGGTGATGAATAAGGTCTTTAACAAATTGTTGATTGGCTTGGCGTTCACAATAAATGCGATATAAAAGATCACCGCTGCTTACCAGTTGTCCGACTTTTTGCCTCAGGTCAATGCCGGCTTTTTTATCAAAGGGAGCGCCCGCAATGTGGGCTAAGTGTGCAATGTGCAGATTATCAATCGCTTCAATTCGTCCAGACTGCGGAGCAGTGATATCCAGCGAATATTTCGCCGGTTGAAGATCTAAAGTTTTTGCCCCTTGCAGTTCGATAATTTGTTGCATTTTAGTCATGGCGCGGCCGGATTCTAAAATATCGCGGGCTAAATGATAACCTTGACCACCACGAATGTCTGGGTCAAACTCAAGAATGCGTCCGGCCAGTTCAAGCGATTTTTCTTTTAGATCGTGTGGCGCATTCGGGTCATTGTTGAGTACTTGCAAAACATCACGTGCCTCTAATGTAGGTCCAATGCCTCGGCCGATTGGTTGTTTGCCATCGGTAATCATCACTTCGAGGTTAAGTTTGAGTTGATCTCCGACAAACTCAAAAAGTTTACGCAGTTTGATTGCATCTTGCATCGAACGGACTTTCGCGGTATCGCCAACCGGAATATCAATTAACAGATGAGTTGAACCGGCAGCGACCTTTTTAGACAAAATCGATGCCACCATTTGACCGACTGAATCGAGTTTTAATGGTCTCTCAACACTGATGAGTAAATCATCAACAGGCGCCAGTTGTGCGGTGCCACCCCAAGCTAAGCAGGCGTTGGTTTGTTGAACGATTTTTTGCAGTTTTTCAAACGATAGTTGCACTTCAGCCAGTGTTTCCATGGTGTCAGCGGTACCGGCGGGAGAGGTGATGGCGCGACTGGAGGTTTTTGGCATTAACATGCCATGTGCTGCAATGATCGGAGTCACAATCATGGTGGTTCGATTGCCAGGTATGCCGCCGATGCAGTGTTTATCAACTACGATAGCATGATCCCATTCAAAACGTTTACCGGTTTCAATCATGGCTTCGGTCAGGTAAAACACCTCATTACGATCTAGACCTGATTCGGTGCAAGCGACTAAAAATGCAGCAATTTCAGCATTAGAGTAGCGTTTGTGGATGATGTCCTGGCAGATTTGCATAAAGTCAGTTTTGTCTAGCGTTTGGCCATTGATTTTGGCTCGGACTGCTTGCATGGAGTGTACCGGCTGTGGTGGAGAAAGTTGAACCTCACAGCCGGCATTTTGTGAAAAGGCTCTGAACGCCGGGATTGATAAGCCGATTTCATTTGGGTTCAGTAACTCGTCACCTTCGATGATGTTAAGTGTGGCGAGAATTGAGTCGCCATTATTAGAAATTTGCACTTTAAATAACGAGCGGAATTCTTCACTTTGATAAAGTGGGCATTGGCGATGTAGGTAGGCAATATGCTCATGATAAGTGTCGATTGCAAGCGGTTTTAGAATTAATTTTCGGGTATTTGGCATAACGCCTCTCAAACAAATTATTGGTTATCAAGGTACCAAAAATTACACTAAATAACCAGGCCTGGCGGTATTGATAATATCGGACAAAACACAGTCCGGATTGGTGTCGCAAGCCGCTTTGTTTCGGGTATAATGGGGAGCTTAATTTTTCGGGGTGATTATGGGCTTGTTTAAGCGTTATTTGATTGCAGGGCTGCTGGTTTGGTTGCCACTGGGCGTTACGCTGGCAGCATTACTGTTTTTGGTTAATCTGTTTGACCAAAGTTTGCTGTTGTTGCCGTTGGAGTATCGCCCCGAAACATTGTTGGGATTTAATGTCCCCGGTTTTGGCGTGATATTGTCGTTAAGTATGATTTTACTTACCGGGATGTTGGTTGCGAACTTTTTGGGTAATCGGTTGATTCATTGGTGGGAAGTCTTACTGTCTAAAATCCCACTGGTGCGCTCAATTTATACCGCCGTAAAACAAATTGCTGAAGCGGTGTTTGGTGCCGGAGAACAAACATTTGAAAAAGTATTTTTGATTCAATATCCGCGTACAGGTTTATGGACGCTCGGTTTTCAAACCAGTAAAAACAAAGGCGAGGCGCAATATAAAACCGGCATTCATGATGTCGTGAACTTATTTATTCCGACTACGCCGAATCCGACTTCCGGTTTTTTTATTATTGCGGCACGGCATGATGTGATCGAGCTAGAAATGTCGATTGATGATGCTTTAAAAATGGTTATTTCCGGTGGGGTTGTTGTTCCGCCATGGAAGAAAATGCAGCAACAGCTTGAAGCTGATCGAATTGCGCTGTTGGCGCAGGCGGCTGAGTATAACGCGGCAATGGAGGATGCAGAATCATCGACAGGTTCGCAACGTTAAGTGTTAGCAAAATTTAAATAGTTTTAACGATAAGTAGTGGCTATAAAGCCACACATGACATGATGATAAAGGAAAGGCAATGCGTACACATTACTGTGGTCAGGTAACAGAAGCTCTAATTGGTGAAACGGTCAGCGTGGCAGGCTGGGTGCATCGCCGTCGTGATCACGGTGGCGTGATTTTTATTGATTTGCGTGACCGCGAAGGCTTGGTTCAAGTGGTGGTTGATCCTGACACGGCTGAAATATTTGCTAAAGCAGAACATTTACGTGCCGAATGCGTCTTGCGTATTAGCGGAATTGTACGTGCGCGTCCGGCCGGTACAACTAATGCCAATTTGAGTACCGGTCAAATTGAGATGTTAGCTAAAGAACTGGATGTGTTAAGTATGGCGGAGCCGATTCCGTTCCAGTTGGACGATAAGCAAGTGAGCGAAGAAGTGCGGTTGAAATATCGCTATATCGACTTACGCCGTGAAGAAATGCAAAAAGCCTTGATGTTGCGTTATAAAGTTACACGCACCATGCGTAACTTCTTAGACAGCAACGGCTTTATCGATATGGAGACGCCGATTTTGACCAAATCTACCCCTGAAGGTGCGCGTGATTATTTGGTGCCGAGTCGTACGCACGAAAACAAATTCTTTGCGTTGCCTCAGTCACCTCAGTTGTTTAAACAATTGTTGATGATGTCCGGTTTTGATCGTTATTACCAAATTACCCGTTGTTTCCGTGACGAAGACCTACGTGCGGATCGTCAACCTGAATTTACCCAGTTAGATATTGAAACCTCGTTTATGGACGAAGAAGGTGTCATGACGATGCTGGAAGGGCTGGCGAAGAAAATCTTTAAAGAAGGTATTGGCGTTGATTTCGACTATACCTTCCCTCGCATGACTTATGCCGAAGCGGTACAAAAGTATGGTATTGACCGCCCGGATTTGCGTATTCCGTTAGAGTTGGTGGACGTAGCGGATTTGTTGCAAGATATCGACTTTAAAGTGTTTGCCGGTCCGGCCAAAGATCCAAAAGGTCGCGTTGCGGCATTATGTGTACCGGGTGCGGGAGATATGTCGCGTAAAGAAATTGATGACTATACCCAGTTTGTATCTATTTATGGTGCGAAAGGTTTGGCGTATATCAAAGTGAATGATATGGCCGCCGGCATTGATGGCTTGCAATCACCGATTGTGAAGTTTTTCCCTGATCAAGTGATGCAGATTTTGGCACGTGTGGGTGCAAAAGATGGCGATATCGTGTTCTTTGGTGCGGATAACGCTAAGGTGGTCAATGAGGCTTTGGGCGCGTTACGTGTCAAAATCGGTTTAGATCGTAATATGCTGACTGAAAAATGGAAACCGGTTTGGGTGGTGGACTTCCCGATGTTTGAAGTGGATGAAAAAACCGCACGTGTTGCCGCGATGCATCACCCATTCACTCAACCGAAAGCGACCACTGAAGAAATTTTAAACAGCAAAAATCCGGGTCAAATGTTAGCGCGAGCGTATGACTTGGTGATTAACGGTATTGAAGTGGGTGGCGGTTCAGTGCGTATTCACGACACCAATATGCAAGCGGCTGTATTTAAGTTGTTAGGCATTAGTGACGAAGATGCGCAAGACAAGTTTGGTTTCTTATTAAACGCATTGAAATATGGTTGCCCACCCCATGCCGGTATGGCGTTTGGTTTAGACCGTTTGGTGATGTTAATGGCGGATCGTGAATCTATTCGTGATGTAATCGCATTCCCGAAAACCCAGTCTGCGGCGTGTTTATTAACGGAAGCACCAGGCCTGGTGGATCCATTACAACTACGTGAGCTGAATATTCGTTTGAATAAAAAAGTGGCTGAAGACACTAAGTAAGGGCCGATGAGTACAAGTCAGCAGCAAATTCCGTTACAACTGGTTGGGCGCATTAATCAGTTGGCGGCACAAGCGCCATTGCCGTCCCCATTAAGTGCGGAGGATAAACAACAGCTTAAAGAACGTATTAAGCTCTTGTTAAAACAGCGTAATGCACAAATTGTAGCGCATTATTATGTTGACGCCGAGTTACAAGCGCTGGCGGAAGAAACCGGCGGCATTGTGGCGGATTCGCTTGAAATGGCTAACTTTGGTGCGCAATCCAACGCTGATATGTTGGTGGTGTGCGGCGTACGTTTTATGGGTGAAACCGCCAAAATGCTCAGTCCGGAAAAAGTCGTGTTAATGCCCGACTTAAACGCGACTTGTTCGTTGGATGTCGGTTGTCCTGCTGATGAATTCGCTGCGTTTTGTGCACATCACCCGGATCATACTGTGGTGGTGTATGCCAATACCAGTGTGGAAGTGAAAGCAATTGCGGATTGGGTGGTTACTTCGGGTAATGCACTTCAAATCGTGCGGCATCTTAAAGCGCAAGGTGAAAAAATTATCTGGGCACCGGATCAACATTTGGGGCACTGGATTGAAAAAGAAACCGGCATTGAAATGCTGCGCTGGATGGGACATTGCATTGTGCATGACGAGTTTAAAGCGTTTGAATTAGAACAACTTAAACGCGAACATCCTGATGCTAAAGTGTTGGTACATCCTGAGTCGGCCGAGTCGGTCGTTGCGTTAGCGGACGTAGTGGGTTCAACTAAAGTTTTAATTAATGCCGTGCAGACGTTGCCTGATCAAAAGTTCATTGTGGCCACCGATCATGGCATTTTTTATAAGATGCGCCAGTTAGCACCGCACAAAAAACTGATTGTTGCGCCGACCGATTCAAAAACAACGCAGTGCATAAGTTGTGCCCATTGTCCATGGATGGCGATGAACGGCTTGCAAAACCTAGCTGATGTGTTGGAAAAATGTGATCAACGAATTGAAATTGATGAAGCCATACGTGTAAAAGCCTTGCGTTCAGTAGAGCGTATGTTGGATTTTTCGCGTGCACAAGGCTTGGTTAAAGTGAAATAAGAGGACTCTATGGCTGGACATAGTAAATGGGCTAACATCAAACATCGTAAAGCCCGTCAAGATGTGAAGAAAGGCAAAATTTTTACCAAACTTATTCGTGAGTTAACGGTTGCGGCAAAAGCCGGTGGACCACACCCAGAGGATAATCCGCGTTTACGGACTGCCGTAGATAAGGCGTTACGTGAAAACATGAAACGCGACACCATTGATAAAGCGATTGCACGTGGTGCTGGTAATCATGAGGGCGAAGATTACGAAGAAATTCGTTATGAGGGTTATGCGCCTGCCGGAGTGGCGATTATGGTTGATTGTTTAACTGATAACCGTAACCGTACCGTGTCCGAAGTGCGTCATGCCTTTACCAAAAAAGCCGGTAACTTAGGCACTGACGGTTCTGTGTCTTATATGTTTAAAAAACAGGGCATTATTAGTTTTGATGCCGGGCTTAATGAAGATGTGTTAATGGAAGCGGCGATTGAAGCCGGTGCAGAAGATGTCGTGATACACGATGATGGCAGTATGGATGTGGTGACCGCGCCGGAAGATTTCCATGCGGTTAGTCAGGCGTTGGTCGCTGCCGGTTACAAGCCTGTTGAAGCTGATTTAAACTGGGAAGCGGATATCAAAGTGTCATTGGACTTCGAAGATGCGCAAAAAGTGATGGAACTGATTGATATGCTGGAAGACTTGGATGACGTACAAAAAGTTTATTCTAATCTAGAGTTGTCAGATGAGGTCATGGCGCAACTGATGGCGGCGGACTAGGTTGTTACCTTGAAAGAAACGCAACGCGTATTAGGCATAGACCCGGGGTCACGAAAAACCGGCTTCGGTGTGATTGAATCCGGGCGTTACCATCCTAGTTATGTTGTCAGCGGGGTGATACGAGTCGAAAAGTTTAGTGGGGCGGAGCGTTTAAAAAATATTTTTGAATCGGTGAGTTTGTTGATTGAGCAGTATCAACCAACCGTGATGGCAATAGAAAAAGTATTTGTGTACAAAAATCCGAGTTCAGCGATCAAACTGGGTCAAGCGCGTGGCGTTATCTTATGCGCAGCAGCGATGAAATCAATTCCGATTGTAGAATACACTCCAACTCAAATTAAAAGCACGATTGTTGGGCAAGGGCATGCGGGTAAAGAGCCGGTTCAGTTTATGGTAAAGCAATTACTGCGTTTAACCGAAGTGCCGCAAGAAGATGCTGCCGATGCGTTAGCCTGCGCCCTGTGTCACGACCGATATTTAACCCTTGGCATTGACCCGCAAAGTCTGTCAAAAGGCACTCATTTTTAAAACACGGGTAATTTATGATTGGTTATTTGCGTGGACAGCTTGCGTTAAAACAACCGCCGTTATTGGTGGTGGATGTGCAGGGTGTCGGTTATGAAGTTGAAGCGCCGATGTCGAGTTTTTATGCGTTGGGTGAACTAGGCTCAGAAGTCAAAATTCTTACTCATATGCATGTGCGAGAAGATGCTATTTTACTGTTTGGTTTTGTTTCTGAACGTGAACGTGCATTATTTCGCGAATTGATTAAGGTCAGTGGTATTGGTGCCAAAATGGCATTGGCGATTTTATCTACGCAGTCGGTAGACGAATTTTGCGCGCATGTTCATGCGGCGGATACAACGGCCTTGACAAAGGTGCCGGGGGTGGGTAAAAAGACCGCCGAGCGTTTGGTAATTGAGCTGCGTGACCGCTTAAAAACCTGGACATTTGTATCAACTGCGCCGTTGGTTAAAGGGGCGAAAGCACCAGGCCTGGTGGATAGTGTACAGCGCTCAGCTTGTGAGGCGTTGATCGGTTTGGGTTACAAAGACGCCCAAGCGCAAAGTTTAGTGCAAGCGGTTTATGAAGACGGGCTGAGCCTTGAGGTTGTGATTAAGCGCGCCTTACAGCAGGTAAAAATTTAAGGTGAAAAACACGCATGATTGAAACTGACCGTATTATCGGCAATCAACAACAAGATGATGATTTGTATGCCTTGCCGAAAATTCGTCCGCAGTTTATGCAGGACTATATTGGTCAAGTGGCAGTGCGTGAACAGCTTAGCATGTTTATTGATGCCGCCAAACGTCGTCGCGAACATTTAGATCACGTATTGTTATATGGCCCGCCAGGCCTGGGTAAGACTACCTTAGCCAATATTGTGGCGCAGGAAATGGGCGTGACGTTACGTCAAACTTCCGGCCCGGTGATTGATAAACCCGGTGATTTGGCCGCGATTTTGACGCGTTTAGAGCCATTTGATGTGTTGTTTGTGGATGAAATTCATCGTTTAAGTCCGATAGTCGAAGAAATTTTATATCCGGCGATGGAAGACTTTCAGCTGGATATTGTGATTGGCGAAGGCCCAGCGGCACACAGCGTGAAAATTGATTTGCCGCCGTTTACTTTGGTGGGAGCAACCACTCGCGCCGGGCTGTTAACCTCTCCGTTACGTGATCGTTTCGGTATTGTGCAAAGGTTAGAGTTTTACTCTGTAGATGAGTTGGCGCAAATTGTTACGCGTTCAGCCGGTATTTTAGGGGTGGATTCGGACGCACTTGGCGCACGTGAAATCGCACAGCGTTCGCGCGGCACACCGCGCATTGCAAACCGTTTGTTACGTCGTGTGCGCGATTTTGCACAGGTTGAAGGTCGCGGGGTGATTGATAAAAAAATTGCTGATGCGGCACTGAATTTATTAGAGGTTGATCCACTTGGTTTAGACAAGATGGATCGGCGCTTACTCGAACTTATGATTCAACATTTTGATGGCGGGCCGGTCGGTATTGACAGTATGGCCACCGCGTTGGGAGAAGAACGCGGCACGATTGAAGATGTGATCGAACCGTTTTTGGTTCAGCAAGGTTTTTTAATTCGTACACCCAGAGGGCGAGTCGCAACACGGCGCGCGTATGAGCATTTGGGATTAAGTTACACAGCAAAGGAATAAATTATGGGTAATCATTCAATGTGGGAACTCGTCTTGCAAGCCAGCCCTCTGGTGCAAGGCGTAATGGCGATTTTGGTATTAATGTCGGTAGCGGCTTGGGCGGTGGCTTTAGCTAAAAGTTATCAGATTC
>DIJW01000131.1 GCA_002421475.1 Thiomicrospira sp. UBA5634
TGGGTTGGTGGTTATGCAACCGCCGCCTTCTGCGGTGTTAAGAAGCTTTGTACCGTGTAAGCTGGTTGCGGAAATGTCGCCCCATTCTAAAACGCTTTTGCCATTTACCGTGGTGCCGATGGCGTGTGCGCCGTCATAAATAACTTTTAAATTGTGTTTTTTTGCTATGGCTTCAATTTGCTCAACATTGCATGGATTGCCAAATACATGTACCGGCATAATCGCAACGGTTTTGTCAGTGATTAGGGCTTCGATTTGAGCCGGGTCGATATTTAAGGTTTCTGGATCTATGTCGCAAAAAACTGGGGTACAGCCTTCCCATTTTATGGCGCTGATAGTGGCTACCCAGCTAAAAGGCGTAGTGATGATTTCACCTTTTAACCCCAAGGCTTTAATCGCCATTTGAATGGCGATGGTGCCATTGGTTACAGTAACGAAGTTTTTAATATCTAATTTGTTACAAAGTTGCTTTTCAAACTCTTGCACCAACCGGCCATTGTGCGTGAGTATGCCACTTTGCCACACCCCTTTTAAATAATCCACATATTCTTCGAGTGGTGGTAATGAGGGTTGTGTTACATAAATGGGTTGATTATTTTGCGCGTTCACTTAATTCACCTATTAGCCTGGCTTGGTTAATGTTTTGATGGTATTCATCGTTTAAACTTTGTTTGGTATTGATGCAGTTTGCAAAGTAGTTGAGCATATTAACAAAGTGATTGTCTTCTGGTAACACAATGCTTTCTTTGCCTTCTTGGGTTTCTATAATCACTTCGGGTTTTACGCCGGGGCCAGCTGTAAAGATTCTTGTGGCGGTAAGTTTGCCTTTTGTGCCCCATAATTCGAGATTATTTTGGTAAAAATGGTCAAATCCAAACGCTATCTGTGAAGTTAACTTACCGTGTTTTTGTTTAATAAATGCGCTACCCCATATATCGACTTGTTTGTCACTCGGATAAGATAAACTTGCGCTATCAATATAAATATCGTGACCGAGAAACAGTTGGGTGATTTTTATTGGGTAAGCGCCTGCGTCTAGCAATGCCCCACCACCTAGTTGTTTTTGATAGCGAATGTTATCGGCATCTGGGAATGGTGGGAAACCAAATGAGGCTCGTAGGTTTCTTAATTCGCCTAATTTGCCTGATTTTAAAACTTGTTGAATATATGCCATTTGTGAGTGAAAACGGAATTGGAAGTTTTCAATCAATACAAGGCCTTTCGATTGCGCTAGGGTATTAAGTTCTTGCGTTTGATCTAGGCTACAGGTCATGGATTTTTCGACGAGAACGTGTAAGTTGTTATTGAGTGATTTTTTTATCCATTCATAGTGCAGGCTATTTGGTAGCGGGATGTAAACGGCATCTAATTGGGAATTGATAAGTTCGTCATAACTATCAAAGCCTTTGGTTTCAAAGTCGCTTGCGGTTTGTTTTGCTTTTTCGGAGTTGCGACTGGCTATTCCGCACAATTCAAAGCTTGGGATTTGCTTAATTGCCGGAATAACAAAACGTTTTGCAATGCTTGCGCAACTTAGGATGCCGATTTTAATTTTATTCATTTTCAGCTCGCGTGTAACTTATCGTGGCTATTAGATTGCGTGCTTGAATATTTAGATAGTTATTAAACTTTATAAATGTATGCAGTTGATTGAGAGTCATCCAAATAAAATTTTCGGGTAATTCTTCGCCGAAGTTTTCATCAGCAATGACAATCGTGTTGCGATTTTGTTCTTTATAAAAACGCCCGCCCTCTTCAGATTGCAGGGTATCGAAGTATATTTGCTCCGGTTTTGCATTGAGGATGTAATCTAAAAATGGGATGGCGTTTTTAGATGGTATTTTGTTATCACCCGTCAGGGATTGTACCGTTGGCGCAAACTCGACAATATCGTGATTACCGCACTCGACTTTGGCTTGAACGGCAAAATGCATCACACCATCAATGGGCTTGCAGATAAAGGCACAAAGCCCTTCTTTGGTTGGCTCGACCATCGGTTGCGACCAGGTAACGACTTCACGATTTCCGATTTTTACATCTACCCCTATGATTTTGAAATATTTGTTATCAGGCCTGGTGATTTCGGTTTCGGTTACTTGCCAACCCTGCATTTCGGAAAAGGGGATTTGTTTTACGGTTAGATCATTAACGCTTTTGATTTGGGTCATAAAGGTAATGATTTCTTCAATAGAATGCTTTGCTTTGTTATTTATTAATGCAGACTGTAAGAAGCTTTGCTCTATCGTTTTTGTCTGATTAAGGTAGCTAAAAAATTCTACAGTTTGTTGATCATAGCCCCCAAATTCAATGCCGGAGACAACGGTTCTTGCGTCCATATTGACAAGATTGTCAATTTGCATCAGTTTTTTTAGCTGTCCTAGGGTTAGCCATATAAAGTTTGGATTAATTTCAATTTCTTGATCTATTTTTATAATGATATTTCGATTACGTTTTCTTAGAAAACGTGCACCCTGCTCGGATTGGAGTTGATCGAGTAATATTTGGTCTTTGCTGGCGCTTTGAAAGTATTCAAGATATTGAGGTTTTTTACCGCCGTGTGTTTGTAAATAGTTGCTTCGTGTTGCTTGTAGGGTGGGGGATAATTGAACAAAGTTGACATTGCCCGGTTCAATCTTGGCTTGTACCAAAAAATGTAAAACTCCGTTAATCTCTTTTACGATAAACCCTAGAAAACCTATTTCAGGTTGATTGATGATCGGTTGATCCCAGGTCGGCTGGCTTCCCCAAGTAGTTTCAACCCGTATGCCGTCGATGGAAAAAAATCGTCCGGTTTCATGTCTGAGATTGCCGAGCTCTTCGTCAAAATACCATTTTTGTAGGTTTTTGAACGGCACTTTGTTGATGGAAACACTAACAATTTCATTTTGTTTTTTTACCCAATCCACCACCGTTGTAATTTCTTTGGTTGTTAGGGCACTTTTTAAAAAAGCGATTTTTTTGTTTTTCATATTCAATCTTAATTCACTTTATCTAAGTTATGTTCGAGTAAATTCAGATGCTTTCCTTCTATACCCGATAAAATTAACTGCTCATGAAGTAGATTTCGGTAAATATTTAATTTGCCGACCCTCTTATTTTTGCAGTAGATTCTACTTCAATAAATCCGCGAGATACTGCCCATAGCTGTTTTTGCTGAGGTCTTTTGCCGTTTGCATAACTTGTTCATTGCTTAACCAGCCATTGCGCCAGGCGATTTCTTCTAAGCAGGCAATTTTGTAGCCTTGGCGTTTTTCGATGGTTTCAACGAACATGGCGGCTTCCAGCAGACTTTCGTGGGTGCCGGTATCAAGCCAGGCAAAACCACGCCCTAGGAGTTCAACGTTTAGGTTGCCTTGTTCTAGGTACATTTGATTTAGTGTGGTGATTTCAAGTTCTCCACGGTGACTGGGTTTGACTTGTTTAGCCATTTCAACCACTTTGTTGTCATAGAAATATAGACCCGTAACCGCAAAGTTGGATTTGGGCTGTTCGGGTTTTTCTTCTAGGCTGATGGCTTTTTTGTTTTCGTCAAACGCGACCACACCAAAACGCTCCGGATCTTTAACTTGGTAACCGAATACGGTTGCACCACCAGGCCTGGCGGCGGCACGTTTTAGGATTGGGCTAAAGCCTTGTCCCCAGAAGATATTGTCGCCGAGCACTAAACACACGCTGTCGTTGCCGATAAACTCTTCGCCTATGATAAAGGCTTGGGCAAGTCCGTCTGGACTGGGTTGAATGGCATAGGTGAGGTTAACACCAAAGTCTTTGCCATCCCCAAGCATGCGAATGAATCCGGCTTGATCTTCGGGTGTGGTGATAATGAGGATGTCTTGAAT
>DIJW01000015.1 GCA_002421475.1 Thiomicrospira sp. UBA5634
CTCTGGCAGCATCAACAATTTTGCCGAAAACCGCTTTGGCTTCGTTTGGATTTTCCAGTAAATATTCAGCTAACTTCTCGTTCATCGCCGTTTCTACAGCGGATTTTACTTCCGAAGAAACCAACTTATCTTTAGTCTGTGAAGAGAATTTTGGATCAGGCACTTTAACTGAAATAACCGCAGCCAAGCCTTCACGTGCATCATCACCAGAAATATTGATTTTGAACTTTTTATTCAAGCCTTCTTTTTCTATATAAGCATTTAAAGTACGAGTCAAGGCCGCACGGAAACCGGATAAATGTGTTCCGCCATCACGCTGCGGGATATTGTTTGTAAAGCAATAAATGGCTTCTTGATACGATTCAGACCACTGCATCGCCACTTCTACCGTAATGTCGTCTTTAACGGTGCTGAAATGGAATATTTTGTTGTTTATCGGCGTTTTGTTGGTGTTGATGAAATCAACAAACGCATGAATTCCGCCTTCATATTGGAACACTTGTTTGCGGTCATCACGGTTATCAATTAACTCGATATATACGCCCGAGTTCAGGAAAGACAATTCACGTAAACGCTTTAACAAGTAATCAAAGTTAAATTCAGTGATAGTGAAAATATCTTTACTGGGTTTAAAGCGAATTTCAGTACCGGTTTTATCGGAATCGCCGACTGGTGCCAAAGGGGCTTGCGGAACTCCCAGATGATAGGTTTGTTTCCAAACTTTACCATTACGGTGAATGGTTAGGTTTAGTTCTTCAGATAATGCGTTTACGACTGAAACACCTACACCGTGTAAACCGCCGGATACTTTATAAGAGTTGTCGTCGAATTTACCGCCGGCATGGAGGACGGTCATAATAACTTCAGCCGCCGACACACCTTCTTCTTTGTGAATATCGACCGGAATTCCGCGGCCGTTATCCGAAACGGAAACGGAACCGTCAGTATGGATAATGACTTTAATTGTGTCGCAATGACCCGCCAACGTTTCGTCAATCGCGTTATCAACGACTTCAAACACCATGTGGTGTAAACCCGACCCGTCATCGGTATCACCGATATACATGCCAGGACGTTTGCGAACAGCATCAAGGCCTTTGAGGACTTTAATCGAAGAGGAATCGTATTGCTTTTGTTCAGTCATATGTGGCTACTTTTTACCAGTCATTAAGTGATCGGATTCTAACACAAAATTTGCTTAATTGCCTTAGTTGGCCTCAAGCGGTGATATTTGTCCATGGCGGATTTCAAAATGTAGACTGGTGGATGGATCAAGGTTGGGGATCAGATCAGCTGCGGTCGTTGTGACCAAGTGTTGAATTCCGAGTTTTTGTAGTAAAGATAATAAAGTGACCCGATGAGTGGCATCCAGCTCAGCCGGTAAGTCGTCAATTAACATGATTACTGAGTCGTTGGTTTGCTGCTGTAAATAACGGGCTTGTGCTAACAATAAAGCACAGACAAACAGTTTTTGTTGGCCACGAGACAAACTGACTAAGGGTTCTTGTTGTTGAATACGAAAACGAATATCTGCTCTATGACAGCCGTACTGGGTATGACCGAGTTGCAGATCGCGGGTAAATTGGTCACTTAAACAGGCTTCAAATGAAGGTTGATTGGCCGGCCAACCCGGATAAAAACGAGTTTCAATTTCTGCCGATAATTCGGGCATGAGGTGTTGGATAAATGTCATTAAATAGGGTGTAAGCGCTTCAACATAACTACTACGTAATTCATTGATTTGCAGTGCGGATTCAATCAGTTGTTGATCCCATAGTCTTATTTGGTTGCTTGGTAATTGACGTTTTAAACTCTGATTACGTTGTTTTAAAGCACGCTGATAGTTGCGCCAGGCCTGGATAAAGCTTGAGTGGTGATAAAAACAACCCCAGTCAATAAACTGGCGGCGTGCTTTTGGTCCTTCTTCTAAAAGCCGGTGGCTTTCGGGTGTTAATAACTGAATCGGTAAATATTGAGCCAGTTCGGTTTGATTACGCAGGGTTTTGCCGTCTAAACGTAATTCAAGGTTTTGCGCATCTCGTTTAAGGCCGAGTTTATGGGTTTGGTTTAAGCGGAAAACCTCACAAAAAAGCGTCATATCTACTTGGTCGGAGCCAATCATTTGCTGTGGCTTTTGAGTGCGGAATGAGCGCCCGGAAGCCAGCACCCACAGTGCCTCTATTACAGAAGTTTTGCCGGCGGCGTTGTCGCCAACTATCACGTTTAAACCTGGCGAAAGATGTAATGTAGCCTGTTGGATATTGCGAAAATGGTGGAGTTGTAGGGTTTGAATAAGCGCCATAAAAACATCATCTACTAAAAACGCTATTTTATCATGCGGTTGGTTAAGTAAGCTTCTTCAAACAACAGTAGAATTAACTTGCATTTTAAAATAAGGTTCTATAGAATTCGCTGTTCCCTTTTTTCGATCGAAACATGTATAGGTAAACAGACATGAAACGCACATTTCAACCCAGCGTGATCAAACGCAAACGTACCCATGGTTTCCGTGCTCGCATGGCGACAAAAAATGGCCGTAAAGTTTTAGCGGCTCGTCGTGCGAAAGGTCGTGCTCGTTTAGCTGTCTAAAGCAGGTAAATGACCACGTCTTGCGCAAGCATGGAGTCTTTATCCGGTGAACAACAGTCTCCACTGTTGCTTCACCAGGATTTCCCCAAAACCCTTCGCCTTCTTTCTCCTAAAGATTTTCAACATGTTTTTGCCGAAGCGCAAAAATTTGCCAATCGTCATTGGACACTCATTGTTCGCCCAAATAAGCTTGATATTCCGCGTTTAGGATTAGCCGTCGCTAAAAAACAATTGCAACGGGCCGTTTGGCGAAACCGAGTGAAAAGAATTGCACGCGAGGCATTTCGATTACATAAACAAGATTTATGCGGTTATGATATTGTCGTTTTGGGGCGTAAAGGCATGCAAGACATTGCCAGTGCAGATCTTGCGCAGAGCTTCAGCCATTTGATTAATAAGATTCGGATCAGTGATCTCAAACACAAGAGTTAAGGATTTAGCATGAATATGAGAGCGTTTTGGTGGATTGCGTTGGCCTTCACCGCCATGTGGATTTGGTTTGAGTGGATGAAGTTTAGCGCACCAACGCCAGTGACTACTGATGTTGCAGCCATGCAAATGGTACAACCAGCGGATGTCCCAAGCGCCAATTTTGGTTCGTTAGATAGCGCACCTGCAGTTGATGCTTCCGTACCTCAGGTAATGAGTGCAGTCGCGCAAGGACAACGTTTACGTGTGGTAACCGACACATTGGATTTGGTGATTGATACCATGGGTGGCGATATTCGTGATGCGAAAATGCTACAACACGGTATGCCGCGTGATCGTGATACGCCTTTTCATTTAATGAGTGATCAAGGTCCGTTAAATTATTATGCGCAGAATGGTTTGGCTGTTGCAGGTAATGCTAATCTCCCGGCTCCCACTCATCGCTCTGTTTATCAGGCAGAACAAACGGCTTATCACATGTCTGGTGATACCTTACGTGTACCAATGCGTTGGATGGAAAATGGCATTGAAGTCACCAAAACCTATGTGTTTACCAAAGGTTCTTATTTAATAGATGTTGAGTATGAGGTGAAAAACACCAGTGATCAGGCCTGGTCAGGTAGTTTGTACTCACAGTTTGTTCGTACTGCACATGATCCTTATTCATCAGCAATGATGTATACCTATACGGGTCCGGTGTATTTTGATGGTCATAGTGAAGATACTAAATACAATTAAATTTCCTTTAGCGATATTGCGACTCAACCCTTAGAAAACCATCCGATCCAAGGTGGTTGGGCGGCGATGATTCAGCACTATTTTGTGACTGCCGTGGTACCAAATCAAAATGTGACCAATAACTATTATGCGAAAGCCTTGGATCAGGGTCGTTATTCAATTGGTGTAGTTGAACCGTCAGTAACGGTTAATACAGGTGAAAGCGGCGTAATACGTTCACAGTTATATATTGGCCCAACAGAACAAAATATCCTGAAGAACATTGCACCAGGCCTGGAAAAAACGATCGACTATGGCATGTTCACAATTTTGGCTGAACCATTATTCTGGTTACTAAATCACATTAACAACTTTATCGGTAACTGGGGTTGGTCAATTATTATTCTGACCATTCTGATTAAACTGGCGTTCTATAAGTTGTCAGAAACCAGTTATCGCTCGATGGCGCGTTTACGTAAGTTTCAACCTAAGTTAAAACAGCTGAAAGAAAACTACGGCGATGACAAGGTATTGTTTCAACAAAAAATGATGAAACTCTACAAAGAAGAGAAAATTAATCCGTTGGGTGGTTGTTTACCGATTTTGGTTCAGATGCCGGTGTTTATTGCACTTTATTGGGTATTGATTTATTCGGTAGAGATGCGTCAAGCAGAATGGATTTTGTGGATTACCGACTTATCAGCAAAAGATCCGTATTTCATTTTGCCGGTGTTGATGGGTATTACCATGTACGTTCAGCAAAAACTTAACCCGACGGCAATGATGGATGAAATGCAACAAAAAGTCATGAAGCTGTTGCCATTTATCTTCACTATTTTCTTTATGTGGTTCCCGGCAGGCCTGGTGCTGTACTGGGTGATGAACAACATATTATCGGTTAGCCAGCAATGGTATATCACGCGCAAAATTGAAGCGGGTGAAGCAGTCGAAAAACAAACTAACGATAAAAAACGTTAAGTTTTAACCGAGATAAAAAGCCACGTATAACGTGGCTTTTTTATTTGACGAATGGTGATTTGCAATAGGTAGATACGCATGGTTATTGAGTTAGTTGTTTATGCTTTGACCGGAATCGTTGCCGGATTATTAGCTGGACTGCTTGGGATTGGCGGTGGATTACTGATTGTTCCGGTATTAAGTAGCGTTTTTTTGATTTTTCTTGATACGCCATATGTTGTACATATGGCAATTGCGACGTCATTAGCCACCATTTTGATCACAGCGTTATCGTCCGTTTATAGCCATCATCTGCATAATGCGGTACGTTGGGATATTTTGCGCCTGATGCTTTTAGGCATTTTAATTGGCGGATTTGCCGGTGCTTGGAGTGCACAATTTTTTAGTACTTCAGTGTTAGCGAAATTATTCGGCATGATGGAACTATTGATTGCCCTGCAAATGTTATACGGCCGTCAACCGAATGCTGAAAGACAACTACCAGGCCTGCTGCCTTTGACGGGGGTAAGTTTTAGTATCAGCGGTTTATCGGCTTTGTTAGGCGTTGGTGGCGGAGCACTGACAACCCCTTATTTAGTTTGGAACAATATTAAAATGCACCAAGCCATTGCGACTTCATCTGCATTTGGGCTGCCGGTTGCGTTATCTGGAACGATTGCTTATATGTTAGCGGGATTAAAAGTGACGGATTTACCGGAATACACAACCGGGTTTGTTTATTGGCCAGCTTTTTTGGCGATTGTTAGCATGAGTATTTTTACGGCTTATTTAGGTGCAAAACTTGGGCATAAATTACCGGTTTTTTGGTTAAAAAAATTATTTGCTATCATGCTTATCGGCCTAGGATTAAAAATGTTATTTTTTTAACAAATAATTATTTAGTATTTGTAATCAATAAGATAAGACTAAATAACCCAACTTATCCACAGCATTCACTGCAGAGTTATCCACAGAGCCCCACTGTTTTTCGAAGTTATTCACAGGTATAATCGCCTCCAACAAAAATTAATAATACGAATTAGTCTTCTCTAGGAGTGTGTGTTTTGAGTCATTTATGGTCGCAAAGTCTAAAGTTCTTAGAGAATGATCTGAATGAACAGCAGTTTCATAGTTGGATTCGACCGCTAAAAGTCATTGAAGAAGAATCTGTTATACGTTTGCTGGCGCCGACCCCATTTATACTTGATTGGGTTAATCGTAAATTAATGGATAACATTCGTGATGCGGTGAGTAAAGTCGTCCCGCATAATCCACCGCAGGTACGTTTGGAAATCGGTGATTATGATTTACATGCGCCCGATCCACAGCCGCCAGTTCCGCAGCCGCTTAAACAAGTTGAAACCACCCCACAGACGGCGGAGAGCGGCAAAAAAACAATTAAACATAAACTCAATCCAAACTATACCTTCGATAATTTTGTTGAAGGTAAAGCGAACCAATTAGCCGCCGCCGCCGCACGCCAAGTGGCTGAAAATCCGGGCGGCAGTTATAACCCATTTTTTATTTATGGTGGCGTTGGTTTGGGTAAAACGCACTTAATGCACGCAATAGGTAATGCATTGCTGGCTAAAAATCCTAATGCTCGAGTGGCTTATTTGCATTCGGAAAGTTTTGTCGCCGACATGGTAAATGCACTTCGCCATAATAAGATAGAAGACTTTAAACGTTTTTATCGTTCTTTAGATGCACTTTTGATTGATGACATTCAATTTTTTGCGAATAAGGAACAATCGCAAGAAGAGTTCTTTCATACCTTTAATACCTTGTTAGAAGGTAATAAGCAGGTTATTCTGACCTCAGATCGCTTCCCTAAAGAAGTGGAAGGTTTAGAAGATCGACTTAAATCACGTTTTGGATGGGGTTTAACCATTGCGGTTGAACCGCCTGAGTTTGAAATGCGTGTAGCCATTTTAATGAAAAAAGCCAGTGAAGCAGGTTTCGTACTGCCTGAAGATGTGGCGTTTTTTATCGCTAAACGTTTGCGTGGGAATGTCCGTGAACTTGAAGGAGCATTAAAACGCGTCGTTGCTTTTGCGCAGTTTACGCAGCAGGCACTGAGTGTTGTGATGGTTAAAGAAGCGTTAAAAGACTTATTAGCATTACAACAAAAAATGGTGACTTTGGAAAATATCCAGAAAACTACTGCAGATTATTTTAAGTTGCGGGTTGCAGATATGCTGTCTAAACGTCGAACACGTAATGTGGCGCGCCCGCGTCAAGTAGCGATGGCGTTGGCAAAAGAGTTAACTCACCACAGTTTGCCGGAAATTGGCGATGCGTTTGGTGGACGTGACCATACAACGGTGTTACATGCTGTGCGTAAGGTCAAAGAATTGCGCGAAACCGATCATCGTATGGATGAAGATTTTACTAAACTGATTCGAATTATTACTTCTTGAGGCTGTTAAGATGAAACTGACCCTGAAACGTGAAAACCTTCTAA
Source organism: Thiomicrospira sp. UBA5634 (assembly GCA_002421475.1). Classification (GTDB taxonomy): domain Bacteria; phylum Pseudomonadota; class Gammaproteobacteria; order Thiomicrospirales; family Thiomicrospiraceae; genus Thiomicrospira. Next base: position 7,157 of record DIJW01000015.1, read on the forward strand.
AAGCACTGCAAACGGTTGCCGGTGTGGTAGAAAAACTTCAAACCATGCCCATTTTAGGAAATTTTTTATTTCAGGTTTCGCAATCCTATTTGATTGTTACCGGTTCGGATCTCGAAATTGAAACACGTTCACAAACGTTGATCGAGTCGATAGAAGGCGAACCGTTTGATATTACTTTGCCGGCACAAAAATTATTAACTATTGTACGTTCGTTACCGGATGGTGTGATGGTGAGCTTAAACTTTGAAGATGTCCGTTGTACGGTTACCGCCGGACGTTCATCCTTTAAATTGTCAACGTTACCGGGTATTGATTATCCGCACATAGATTTAACCCAATCTCAGTTAAGCTTCCGCATACAACAAGGTCAGTTGAAACATTTAATGCAGCATTGCAGTTTTGCAATGGCCAGCCAAGATGTTCGTTTTTATCTGAACGGCATGTTGTTTGACATCAGCCCAACGATGTTGCGTTTGGTTGCAACTGATGGTCATCGTTTATCAACCTGTGCACTGGAAACTAATTTGGGTGAATTGGTAGCAACGCAGGCGATTGTGCCACGTAAAGCAATTTTAGAAATGTCAAAACTCTTATCAGACTTGGATGAAGAAATCCAAATTTCATTGGCTAAAAATTATTTGACCGTGCAGTTTATGGACACTGTGTTTACCTGTAAATTGATTGATGGGCGTTACCCGGATTACCGTCGTGTTATTCCGCAATACAATGATGTATTCGTGCAAACCGATCGTGAGTTATTGCGTTCCATCTTGCAACGTTCAGCGATTTTATCGAACGAACGTTTTAAAGGGGTGCGTATGGTTTTAGATCAAAACCTACTAACGGTGCATGCACAAAACAGTGAACAAGACGAATCACATGAAGATATGGCGATTGATTATCAGGGTGAAAAAATTGAAATCGGTTTTAATGTGAGTTACTTGTTAGAAGTGATTAACTCCGTTAAAGATGATTGCATTACGTTAAGTTTAAAAGACAGTAGCAGCAGTTGCTTGATCACGGCAGATCAAGAAAACTTGTCTTGCCAGCATGTCATCATGCCGATGCGCCTCTAGTTAAATGAGGTGTCTGTTGTGCCGCGTCTAGTTGTTGAGGGGGTTTCTTATAGCCGCGGCAGTCAGTTAATTATTGATAATCTTTCTTTTGGGCTCGCTGCTGGCGAACTTTTGTCTATCACCGGTCAGAATGGGATCGGGAAAACTACCCTGCTTAAATTAATTGCCGGCCTGTTGATACCTGAACAAGGCGCAATTCAGTTATGTCATGCCGATAACGGGCAAATCCTCACCCCACAATCCAACCACCAGGCCTGGTTAGGTCATCGCAATGCATTAAAAGATACATGGACGGCATTAGAAAACTTACTGCTTCTGCGCCAACTGCGCAGTGCAAACGAGTTTGATCCGCTTAAAGCCCTGTCGATGGTCGGGCTGTTTAAACAGCGTCATCAGCCGGTGCAAACCTTTTCGCAAGGCATGAAACGACGGTTAGCTTTAGCGAGTTTGTTGCTTACTAATGCGCCTTTATGGTTACTGGATGAGCCGCAAAACTCGTTGGATAAAGAGGGTATAGCGTTGTTTGAGCAAATGTTGGCGCGCCATTTGGAGGCAGACGGTATGGCACTGATGGCGTCACATCATGCCTTGTCGTTGAGCACACCAAATTGCCGTTATCTGACGCTGGGAAGTTCTTCATGATTTTATTTTGGCGGGTGTTAAAACAGCAGTTGGATTTGGCTTATGAGCATAAAACAGCGTGGCTAAATCCGTTGTTGTTTTTTGCATTGGTAACCTTGCTGTTTCCGTTAGCTTTGGGTGCCTCCACTTCAAATTTAGCCGCTGTTGCACCAGGCTTGGTATGGATCACGGCCTTACTTGCGACCTTATTATCGTTAGAAACCCTGTTTCGTGATGATGTGGCGGACGGCACGTTGGAGTTATGGTGCGCTAATCAACCATCGTTGCTGGTGTATGCCTATGCCAAACTCAGTGCGCATTGGCTATTGTATTGTTTGCCGTTGGTATTGATTTCGCCGTTGCTGGCGTATAGTTTGCATTTGCCAATGGTTGCTTTAGCGGTGTTGATGTTGAGTTTATTGCTGGGGTCAATCGCCTTGGTTTGGCTCGGGGCTATCGGCGTTGCGATCACTACAGGCTTAAAATACAATAGCTTCCTTTTAGCGTTACTGGTGTTACCTTTTTATGTGCCGGTACTCATTTTTGGTGCCAGCGCAGTCGAAATAACCACCCAAGGTTTGTCAGCAGCCGGGCCGTTATATTTACTCGCTGCATTAGCGGTATTGGCCGTTACATTGGCGCCCTTTGCGGTGGCCAAAGCGCTCAAATTAAGTACGTCTTAGGCAAAGATCCATGAATCCAATTTTAAAATGGTGTTATCAACTGGCTGTGCCACATATCCTTTACCCGCGTATTCAGGCCTGGTTGCCTTGGGTTGCGTTGGTAACCTTTAGTTTGCTGGCGTTAGGGCTTTATTTGGGCTTGGCGGTAGCACCGGCGGATTATCAGCAGGGTGAAGCGTTTCGTATTATTTATGTGCATGTACCGGCGGCTTGGTTGTCGATGGCAGTATATGTGGCGATGGCGTTGATGGCGCTAAGTGTATTGGTATGGCGCATTCAAGTGGCGGAACTGGCTTTGGTGGCGAGTGCGCCGATTGGTGCGGCTTTTACCTTAATCGCACTGATTACCGGCGCAATTTGGGGTAAACCCATGTGGGGCGCCTGGTGGGTATGGGATGCACGTTTGACTTCAGAGTTAATTCTGTTGTTTATTTATATCGGTATTTTTGTGTTGTATGACGCGATTGAAGATAAACGCCAAGCCGGAAAAGCGGTCAGTTTAATGACGTTAGTGGGCTTAGTAAACATTCCGATTATTCATTATTCGGTCACTTGGTGGAATACCCTGCACCAGCCGCCCAGTTTAAGTAAGTTTGATACGCCGTCTATCCATATAGATATGCTGATTCCATTATTGATTATGTTGCTGGCTTTTAAGCTGCTGTATTTATTGATGTTAATGTTGAGAATGCGTTTGAGTTTAATTGAACGCCAGCCGCAAGCCGCTTGGGTTAAAGCGCTGATTAAACCAGCTACAACGGGAGATAAACCGTGAGTGAATTTTGGGCAATGGGTGGTTATGGCAGTTATGTTTGGTCGGCGTTTGGATTAAGTGCTTTAATTTTAATTTATAACCTGTGGTTGCCCATTTATCGCCACGTCAAGTTGTTACAACAGTGGCGTAATCAGCAGCAAGAGGAGCAGGCGTTATGAGTCCGTTACGTCGCAAGCGTTTGGCAAAAATTGGCTTATTATTAGCCGGAGTCGCCTTAGCGGTTGGCTTAATGATTATGGCGTTTCAGCAAAATATGATGTTCTTTTTTTCTACCACCGAAGTGGTAGCGGGTAAAGCACCGTTAGAGCGAGATTTCCGTGTTGGCGGCATGGTAGTTGAGCAGAGTGTCGAGCGTGATCCGAACAGTTTATTAGTCCAGTTTACCCTTACCGATTATCAGACCTTATTACAGGTGGAATATAGCGGCATTTTGCCGGATTTATTTCGCGAAGGCCAAGGCATTGTTGCTAAAGGCCGTCTAAATGAACAGGGTGTTTTTGTCGCCACAGAAGTGTTGGCCAAACACGATGAAAACTATATGCCGCCGGAAGTAGCGCAGTCACTTAAACCACAGGAATCTGCCAACTAATGCTCGGTGAATTAGGGTTATTTGCACTGATTTTAGCTGCCGGATTTGCGGGGTTACTCAGTGTATTGTCCTTATGGGGAGCACATACCGCACAACGCGGATTAATGCATTTGGCGCCATCTTTAGCTCTGGCAATGTTTAGTTTTGCCGGGTTGTCATTTTTACTGTTAATTGTGGCTTTTTTGCAGGATGATTTTTCGCTTAAATACGTGGCATCGCACTCAAGTGTGCATATGCCGACGTTATTTAAAGTGTCGGCGGCGTGGGGTGCGCATGAGGGTTCACTGCTTTTATGGGCTTTGATGTTAACCGGTTGGACGCTCGCTGTAGCCTATCGGGCAAAAGGTCTTACCCAGCTTGAACACACTCGTATTCTCGGGATATTAGGGTTTATCAGCTTCGGTTTTCTAGTATTTATTTTATTCACGTCGAGCCCGTTTGAGCGGCTGTTAAATGTGCCTGAAGATGGCTTGGGTCTTAATCCGCTATTACAAGATATTGCTTTGATTATCCATCCGCCCTTACTGTATATGGGATATGTCGGGGTGGCGGTAAGTTTTGCGCTAGCGATTGCATTGCTTTGGCAAGGCGAAGTTCGCAAATCAGCTCTGGCGTGGGCACGCAGTTGGACGTTAATCGCTTGGGTGTTTTTAACACTTGGCATTGCGCTTGGCAGTTGGTGGGCTTATTACGAACTGGGATGGGGCGGTTGGTGGTTTTGGGATCCGGTAGAAAATGCCTCGTTATTGCCTTGGTTAGTTAGCACGGCATTAATTCATTCATTATTAGTCAGTGAAAAACGCGGCGTGTTAATCGGCTGGACATTATTGTTGGCGATTTTGGCGTTTGCGATGAGTTTGATTGGGGCATTTTTGGTGCGTTCTGGAGTGCTGACATCGGTGCACGCATTTGCCACCGATCCAACCCGCGGTACATATATCTTGCTGTTTTTACTAGTGGTGATTGGCGGTGCATTAACGCTGTTTAGTTATCAAGCACCCAAGTTGGTTAAACCCAAACCGATGCAGTTATTGTCAAAAGAAACGTCATTACTGATGAATAATGTGTTGTTGATGGTGATGGCGGCCAGCGTGTTATTGGGCACCTTATATCCATTATTGTTAGACGCATTGGGTTTAGGCAAATTGTCGGTTGGGGCGCCCTATTTTAATGCTGTGATGATTCCGTTAACCATTCCATTGGCACTACTGATGGGGATTGGATTTTTTCTACGTTGGAAACAAGACCACGCCGCGCGTTTAACCCAAGCGTTATGGCCGCTGGCACTTTTCAGTGCATTAGCAGTGTTAATAGGTGCTTTATGGCTTATGCCGGATTTGCCCATTATGGCAGTTGTTGGTTTGGCCATGACCGCTTGGGTTGGATTGGGTGCACTGATTTGGTTAATTCAACAACGCGTGCGTAGTGGTCATTTGCCAAATTCAGCTCTCGGTGCGGTGTTGGCGCACAGTGGATTTGCGTTAATGTTGTTTGGTATTGCCCTGTCGAGTTTATATGGCATTGAAAAAGATGTTCGGCTTGCACCGGGAGAGTCTTATTCACTTAAAAACTATCAATTGCAATTTGTTAGTGTGAGCCAAGGTGCAGGGGCAAATTATTTAACCAGTCAGGCCAGGGTAAAATTATTTAAAGATGATCAGTTTATCCGCGAACTTCAGGCAGAAAAACGTTTGTATATCGGACATAAAATGCCGATGACAGAGGTGGCGATTGATGCCGGATTTACGCGCGATATTTATGTTGCACTCGGCGAGCCTTTGGGTGATCAAGGTGCATGGAGTTTCCGCTTACAATACAAACCGTTTCTTCGCGCAATTTGGTTGGGTGCGTTATTAATGGCTTTGGGTGGTTTGATTGCAGTATTTAGGCGTTGGCAAATGCGGAGTAAAACAATATGAAACGCGCTTCGTGGCCACTCATTATTTTTATAATGATAAGTTTGTTATTTGCCTTGGGTTTAATGCTGAATCCGCGCGAAGTACCATCGCCGCTAATTGGTCAACAAGCACCGTCATTAAAGGGGCAAAAACTTGATACTTCAACACCTTTTCATGCTGAAGTATTACACCACCAGGCCTGGTTGTTAAATGTTTGGGCGTCTTGGTGTACCGGTTGTTTAGTTGAGCACCCGCTATTTAAACAATTGACGCAACAACCAGGCCTGGTGTTAGTTGGACTGAACTATAAAGATGAAGCGAAAGCGGCACAAGACTGGTTAAATCTGCACGGTAATCCTTATGATTATGTCATTACCGATCCACAAGGTCGTCTCGGGCTGGATTGGGGGGTGTATGCGGTGCCGGAAACATTTTTGATTGATGCGCAAGGGATTGTTCGTCGTAAATGGGTTGGTGCTTTAACCCAGCAGCAAATAGAGCAAGAAGTGATTCCCGCTTGGCAACAACTTCATATCGCGGGGGTGAAGTAAATGCGGGCGTTAATTTTGATGTTTTTTCTCTTTAGCCTGCCAAGCCACGCGGTGATTGAAACCTATCACTTCTCGAATGAACAACAACGTGCTTTGTATGATGAATTAGTGCGTGAACTGCGTTGCGTTGTTTGTCAAAATCAAAACTTAATTGATTCAAATGCGCCGCTGGCACAGGATTTACGTCAACAAATTTATCAAATGGTTCAACACGAACAAGCCGATAAAGAAACCGTCATAAAGTTTATGACCCAACGTTATGGCGACTTTGTATTGTATAAACCGCCGTTACAGCCCAATACAGTATTGTTATGGTTTGCGCCGTTATTGATGTTGTTATTGGGTGTGGTAATGGTAGTAAGGTTTGTGCGCCAGACGCAAAAGGTTTCACATGATTGAATTAATCAGCATAATCGGTTTGTTATTGCTTGTCAGCATTGCATGGTTGCTGTGGTTCGCGCATCGTCATCAAGTCATTAAACAACCGTTAGTTATCAGCGGTGGGTTGTTGTTGCTGTTAAGCATTGTCACTTACAGTTTTTTGGGACAACCAGGCCTGGTGGCACAACAAGCACAACAGCGCGCTGAGTTAGCGGCTAATCAAACGCTGATTGATCAGTTACAAACCCGGTTAGCCAAACAACCGGATGATGTCGAAGGCTGGCTGATGCTGGGTCATTCTTATCGCACCTTAGCCAATCATATCGCTGCACGTGATGCGTTTGAAAAAGCCTATCAACTAGATGGCAATAATGCTCCCGCAATGCTGGCATTGGCGGAAACCTTGGCAGTGCTGAACGGCGGCGAATATAACTTGCGCGCGCAAGCATTGATTGCCACAGCAGTCCGTTTAGCGCCAGAAAACCCGGAAGCCTTATGGTTAGGTGGCGTGGTAGCCAACCAACAAGGCGATTTAAAACAAGCCTATGTTTATTGGTCACAGCTAAAACAACAAACCCTGCCGGCAACGGAAGAAAATGAAATGTTAACTAATCTATTGAAAGATATAGAAAAAGCTTTAGCGCGCTAAAGAACACAGTTAAAACGGATATTCCCCTATAAAATTTATTGATAATAGTTATTCATAAAATTGAATGTCTTTTTAATCAACCGACACTTAACATATCCACACATTTAAATTTATAAGGTTACGTATGAAAAAGATTTACCTCGTCATGGCTGGGATTTTCGTGCTCGGCTTCGCTTCGTTTGGCGCAATGAATGTTGTATTTGATGCAACAAATGAAATGGAGTTCTGTACTTCATGTCATAGTATGAAAATCAACTTAGAAGAGTACCAAGAAACGGTTCACTACAAAAACGCCTCCGGTGTGCGTGCAACCTGCTCGGATTGTCATGTTCCTAAAGAGTTCGGTCCAAAATTAAAAGCCAAAATCATTGCGGCTAAAGATGTATATCATGAGTTTTTAGGTAACTTTGCCGTCAGCAGTGAAATCAAAAATGATCCGGAAGCTTACAAAGCGCATTACGATGCTGAACGCTGGCGTATGGCAAATATCGTCTGGGAAAAAATGAAGGCGAATGACTCTGCGCAATGTCGTACCTGCCACAGCTTTGACTCAATGGATTTTGAGCAGCAAGGTCGTTCAGCACAAAGACGCCATCCACGTGCCATTGAAGATGGTGAAACCTGTATTGATTGCCATAAAGGCATCGCGCACCATGAACCCATGGAGCCCTTAATTAGCAGTGTGCAAACTGCTGAATAAACCGAATTAAAAAAACCCATCTTCGTATGGGTTTTTTTATAACAATTGATTTCGATCAATTGAGTGAAAAAGAACCGTTGAGTTCTTCAGTATGAGCCTCTCTAATAAACAATTCGCAGGTAAACTGTTTATTAGAGAGGCTCTAAAAGTCTCGTTCAAGGAGGAGTAGTTTATGAGAAACGCCAAAAAAACGTCCATTAAGCAATGGATGGGTGTGGTTTTAGCCGGTGGCTTGCTAGCATCTAGTATGGCTCAGGCTGATTTTGATCGTGCCAGTGTGTTAGCTAACACTTGTGTTGGTTGTCATGGAGTAAACGGAATCAGTGCAGGTCCAGCGATTCCATCAATTGCCGGTTTATCTGAAGCATATTTTATCGACACGATGAAAGCTTATCGCGAAGGTGAGCGTCCGAGCACAATCATGACGCGTTTAGCGAAAGGTTATACCGATCAAGATATCGATGATATGGCGAAATATTTTGCCAAGCAGAAGTATGTACAGGTTGAGCAACCACATGATGCAAAATTAGCAGCTCAAGGTAAAGCGATCCACAGTAAATCATGCGAACGTTGTCATGATGCAGCCGGCACAGTTGCTGCAGATGATGCCGGATTCCTTTCTGGTCAAATGAAACCTTACCTAGCTTACAGCTTGGAAGACTTTACAAGCGGCAACCGCGAGATGGAAAAGAAAATGGCTGCTGAACTAGAAAAAGTTCAAAAAGCTCATGGTGATGCTGGTGTGAAAGCACTGATTGAATACTATGCTTCTGGCAAGAAATAAGGAGAACATAACATGACGAATAATGTATCAAGAAGAACTCTCCTTAAAACCACTGCGGCTACAGTTGCAGCGGGTTCAATGATGAGCTTTAGCCATTTAGCTGCAGCATCTGGTCACAAAGTTGTTGTTGTCGGTGGTGGTATTGCAGGTTCAACAACCGCTAAGTATTTGAAAAAATTAGATCCAAAGTTAGATATTACTTTGATCGAAGCAAACAAGGATTACCACACCTGTTTTATGTCGAACGAAGTTATTTCAGGCGATCGTAACCTTGATAGCATTAAGTTTGGTTACGATGGTTTGAAAAAACACGGTATTAATGTAGTTATTGACCACGTTGAAGGCATTGATGCGGCGAAAAAGCAGGTTAAAACTAAAAGCGGTAAAAGCTTTGCATATGACCGTTGTATCGTAGCGCCGGGCGTTCAATTAAATTATGGTGCGATTGAAGGTTACTCACAAGAAGTCGCGAAAACCATTCCGCATGCTTGGAAAGCAGGTGAACAAACGGCTATTTTGCGCAAGCAACTTGAAGCAATGAAAGACGGTGGTACGGTTGTGTTAGTTGCGCCACCAAACCCTTTCCGTTGCCCACCTGGCCCATATGAGCGTGCATCATTAATCGCTAAGTATTTAAAAGAAAACAAGCCGAAGTCTAAGATTGTTATTTTGGATCCAAAAGAAGCTTTCTCTAAAAAAGGCTTATTTGAAGATGCATGGAAACGCCACTATGGGTACGGATCTGCTAACGCAATAATTGAATGGCATGGCAAAGATGCGGTAGTTAAAGTTGATGCTAAGTCTAAAACGGTAACAACCGCTAGCGGTAAGCAAGTTAAAGCAGATGTATTGAACATTATTCCGGCACAAAAAGCCGGCAAAATTGCTGAAGTGGCTGGTTTAACCAATGACGCTGGTTGGTGTCCAATCAACCAGAAAACATTTGAATCAACGATTCATAAAGACGTTTATGTTGTAGGTGATTCATCCATTGCCGGTGCGATGCCTAAGTCAGGTTATTCAGCAAACTCACAAGCAAAAGTTTGTGCGGTTGCGGTTTACGCATCATTGAGCGGTAAGCAGATGATTGAACCTTCATGGGTTAACACTTGTTACTCTATCGTTGCACATGATGAAGCGATTTCTGTAGCGGCTGTTTATCAACTAAATGCAGAAAACAAAATTGTTGACGTTGCTGGTGCGGGCGGTTTAACGCCTGGCGGTGATGCCTTTAATGCCGAAATGCGTAAGCGTGAAGTACAGTATGCTTATTCATGGTTTAACAACATCACAACTGATACGTTTAAATAAGTTGTTTTCGTCAGTTGCATAAAATTTCCATTTTATGCAAGTTTGAAAGCCCCCTCTTTTGGGGGCTTTTTTTATAGCAAAAAAATTAAATAAAACATATAGTTAATTGAAAAATAATATAGGTTATTAATTATATAAGGTTTATTTATAGTCTTGTGTAAGTTATTTTTATTGGCGAGTATTTAAACTCTCCCCTATAGTTCAGACGAACTAACTTAGGGGTTATGCCATGAAAAAAATCTATTTACCTGTCGCGGCCGCATTATTGGGTGTTACTTTACCGGTTCTTGCCGTTGATCGCGGTGAAATGCTAGCCAATAGTTGCTTTTCTTGTCATGGTTATGACGGAAAAAACACCGGTGGCGCGATTCCACCTTTAGGACAATATCCAGCCTCTTTAATTGTCAGCCAAATGAAAGCTTACCGTGATGGCACACGCACCGGCACAGTGATGAATCGCCATGCCAAAGGTTATACCGATGAAGAAATCGAGTTAATGGCGAAATACATTGGTAAACAAGGTCAATAGGAGGCTCAAATGACACATTCTATTCAAAACTTATCACGTCGTCGTCTTATTCAGTTAGCGGCTGCGGGTGTCGCGTTGCCGTCAGCGTTGGCTTTAAACGGTTGTTCAGCCACCGGTTCGCGCAAAGGTGCAGGGCATATTGTGGTGGTTGGCGGCGGCTTTGGCGGTTCGGCGATGGCCAAGTATTTAAAACGTTACAATCCGGAGTTAAATGTAACGTTGATTGAGCCAAATCAAACCTATGTTACTTGCCCCGGCTCTAACTGGGTGATTGGTGGTTTCACCGAAATGCAAGAAATTACCCACACCTATGAAGCAGCTAAAAAACGCGGCATTGATGTGGTGCATGAAATGGTAACAGTGGTTGATCCACAGAAACAAACCGTTAAATTGGCAGGGGGTAAAACCTTGTCGTATGACAAATTAGTAGTGTCTCCCGGTATTGATTTTAAGTGGGATGTACATGAGGGTGTGAATGCAGATACCGCTAACAGCTTGCCTCATGCCTATAAAGCCGGCGATCAAACGTTGCTTTTACGTGACCAACTACGCGCAATGAAAAACGGTGGCACCTTCTTAATGATTGCTCCGCCTAATCCGTTCCGTTGCCCGCCAGGGCCATACGAGCGTGTTGGTATGGTGGCGCATTATTTAAAAACCCACAAACCAAAATCTAAGATTTTGATTTTGGATCAAAAAAATAACTTCTCTAAACAGGGTCTGTTTATGGAAGGTTGGGAAAGCCAATATGGTCAAATGATTGAATGGGTTTCACTGGATGATGGCGGTAAATTGCATTCAATTGATGTTGCCAATAAAACCGTAGAAGCAGGTTATGGCGAAGTTAAAGCAGATGTTATTAACTATATTCCGCCACAAAAAGCAGGGGAATTGGCGGCTAAAATCGGTTTAACCAATGAATCAGGTTTTTGCCCGGTTAACCAACAAACGTTTGAATCTACAATTCATAAAAACATTTATGTGATTGGTGATGCCTGTATTGCCGGACCTATGCCTAAGTCAGGCCATTCTGCTACTAGCCAAGCGAAAACAGCAGCGGCGAATATTGTATTGGCGATGGCGGGGCAAGAAACCTTGTCGGCTAAAAACGTTAACACTTGCTATTCTTTAATTACGCCGGACTACGCGATTTCTGTCGCAGCGGTTTATGATGTGGTGGATGGCAAAATTGTTGATGTTAAAGGCGCAGGTGGGGTTTCGCCGATGCGCGCAACACCACAAGTTCGTAAGATGGAAGCTAACTACACGCGTGGTTGGTATCGTAGTATCACCGACGAGGTTTGGGGTTAACCAGGCCTGGTAATGAATCGTTAAATGTATTAACCCGCTTCGGCGGGTTTTTTATTTGGGTGATTTTATACATAAGATA
>DIJW01000094.1 GCA_002421475.1 Thiomicrospira sp. UBA5634
CAATACATCTTCTGATAACGGGATTTTTAAGCTGATTTGAAATTTGACTTCGGTGTTATCCAACTCGCCATTGTCACGCAAGCTGGCATCTTGATAAGGCGCATTATTCATCGGCGTAAAATGATGTGACGCAATCAACACATAATTTGGCCGATAAGGTAACATCACAAAGGGCTCAAACGCGTGCCGACGCTCGGCTTGAATACGTTTTTCCAACGCACTGCTCTCACCATTTGGCACTGACTCTGTAGGCTCTTCACAATGCTCACGCAAATTTTGTAAACTTGCATCATCCACCCAGTTTTGTAACGCTTGTTCAATGCAATCGGCACGGAAATTGACCGATGCTGAATCCGGTTCAGCACTGTCAGTCGTTTGCGCTATCGCTGTGGATATACACAACACCAGGCCTGGTAGTAAGCTAACTGCTGTACGCCTTAAAAGCATATTAAAACGGTAACCTCGCATTCGGTTCCAGCCGCAAAATTTGCTGGCGAAATACAGTTTTAATACGCTCTAACACTTCCGCGTCATCACCCTCAAAACGTAACACGATATTCGGCGAGGTGTTGGACGCACGTACTAAACCCCAACCGTCAGCATAATCGACACGTAATCCATCCAAAGTACAGCGCTCACCTTCATTAAATTCTGCTTGCGCAATAAACCGTTGCATAAAACGCACCGGTTCACCCTCTTTCCTTGACCATTCGAGTTCCGGCGTCGCGACACCTTGTGGTAACTGGGCAAATAATTCACTCGCGGAAAGTGAGTGCGACGTGACTATTTGCAATAAACGCGCCGCACTGTACAAACCATCATCAAACCCAAACCAGCGATGGGCAAAAAAAATGTGACCCGACATTTCTCCGGCCAACACCGCGCCGGTTTCACGCAATTTAGTCTTCATCAGTGAATGGCCGGTTTTCCACATCACCGGTTGACCGCCGGCATCACTAATTACCCGTGCCAAACGTGAAGAACATTTAATATCAAACACAATCGGCGCGCCCGGTTGTTGCGCTAAAACATCGCGCGCAAACAACATCATTTGTCGATCAGGATATAGAATTTGACCTTGTTCATCGACCACCCCGCAACGGTCTCCATCGCCATCAAACGCCAGCCCAATATCGGCCTGCTCTTTTTTAACTGTACTGATTAAGGTTTGCAGGTTATCTGGTTTGGAAGGATCAGGATGATGATGCGGGAAGTGACCGTCCACCTCACAAAATAACTCAACCAGCTCACAACCAAGTGCCCGCAACAGTTGCGGCGCAAATCTCCCCGCCACGCCATTACCGCAATCCATCACCACTTTTAGCGGACGTGATAACTTAATTCGTTCAACGATCGCCTGTTGATAACTCGGCCAAATAGCCAAACGCTGACAATGCCCCTCACCAACAACAAAATCATTACGTCCAATCAAATCTCGTAAATTCTGTACCGCATCACCGTATAACGTTTGATCCGCCACCACCATCTTAATGCCGTTATACCCTGGTGGATTATGCGAACCTGTCACCACCGCGCAAGAGTTCAGCTTCGGCAAGGTTTTGGCGGCAAAATAGACCATCGGTGTGGTGACCTGCCCTAAATCGACTAAATCCAATCCTGTGGATAACAATCCTTTTATTAACGCTTGGGTTAAACGCGGACTTGATAAACGACCGTCACGCCCCAACGCTAACTGAGTTTGTCCGGCACGAATCACTTGTGTGCCTAACGCGCGCCCAATCAACTCTACCGCCACCTCCGTTAAACTGTGATCCACCACCCCACGAATATCATATTCGCGAAAAATACTGGGGTTGATTAACGTCATAGGCAATTCCTTACACCAAATACCAGGCCTGGTGCTTTTTGATTATGTAATTAATGGCTACCGGTGTGACCAAAACCACCAACACCGCGGTCAGTCGATTCACCAAACTCCGTCACTTCGGTAAACACCGGCTGCAACACCGGCACAATCACCAACTGGGCAATGCGTTCACCGACTTCTATCGTATACGCGCTGTTGCCGCGATTCCAACAGGATACTTTTAATTCGCCTTGATAATCGGAATCAATCAACCCCACCAAATTGCCCAGCACAATGCCATGTTTATGCCCAAGCCCTGAGCGCGGTAAAATCATCGCCGCCAGGCCTGCGTCATCCAAATGAATCGCCATACCGGTCGGAATTAAAATCGTTTCGCCCGGATTCACCGTTAACGGCGCCTCAATACAAGCACGTAAATCTAAACCCGCTGAACCACGTGTGGCGTAATACGGCAGTTCAATCTCTTTACCTAAACGTTTATCTAAAATTTTGTATTCCACTTGGATTGTCATGTTTTGCCCTTTTACTGCACCATAATTGCTCGCTATTCTACTATCTCAAATCTGAGCATGTTTAACGAACTACCGACAACTTGATTTGGCTACCTCCAATTAGGCGGCTACAATGAAACCTTATCGCGTCTGACAATGAAGGAAGCTGCCAACTTAATGTTACAAATTACTCCGCAACTGACCATCAACGATAGTGAAATCGAGATTAAAGCGATTCGCGCCCAAGGTGCCGGCGGCCAAAACGTCAACAAGGTATCCTCGGCGGTGCATTTGCGTTTTGATATTCGCGCCAGTTCGTTGCCGGAAGAAATTAAAAACTCATTGCTGGATTTAACCGATCATCGCATCAGCAAAGACGGCGTTATCATTATTAAAGCGCAAACCTTTCGCACCCAAGAACAAAATCGAGACGCGGCGGTTGCGCGTTTAATTGAAGTGATCCAAAAGGCGCTGCAGCAAGAAAAACCCCGCATTGCCACCCGCCCGACCAAAGCCTCTAAAACCCGCCGTTTACATAGCAAAGCCATCAACAGCCAACGTAAAAGCTTGCGCAGCCGCGTAACAAACAATGACGGTACATGATATACGTAGCCATCTATTACCCCATCAAGCATTTCTATTGGCAATTTAGCGGCCAAAAGCCTTAAATAACTAAACCTTAATATTAACAAACTCTTATTTTTATCAAATCATGCAATTTAATATCATCACCAGGCCTGGTGGGAGGCAAAATGCTTAAATCAACTTTAAATGTGTTCAAAAACCTGTGGTTTCGCGATCCGAGTGAATCGCCTTTGTTCATCAACGATACCGTAGTGCGCATCCGCGCCGGCATTTTATTGGCTATACCGATTTATATGGCGTTTACTCTCTACGATGTGGTGTTTGTGTCCAGCTGGATTGTTGATGGCAACACCTCGGTAGACACCTATGAAATGACCATGGAAGGCCAAGTTATTTATCAAGTCGAAGCCGTACGTCGAACCTATGACTGGACAGTTCAAACTTGGGTGCTGTTTTATGCGTTATTCGAAATGATCGCCGGCATGTCAAAGTATCTTTCACGTTTATCACCGACCATTCTTATTTCCAGCTTATTGTCGGTCAATCACCCAACCGTATGGAAACCGTTAATGCCAAAACGTTTTGCATGGACCATCGGTGCCTCTTTTATTATCGTATGCTTGGTTTTCTTTAATCCTGAAGTCGTCGCCGAATGGCTCAACAGCCTGTTTGGCACTAATGTCCCGACCACCTATAACTATATGCCTTACTGGATTCCGCTGGTGTTAGTCTGGGTATGTTTAGGCTTTATGTGGATGGAAACCGTGCTGGGTTTCTGCGTCGGCTGCAAAGTGCACGCTTTATTAGTGAAAGTAGGCGTATTAAAAGACGAATGTGATGCCTGTAACAATATCGACTGGGAAGCGATTGCACGCCGTAAACAACAGCGCGATCAAAACTCAACCGATTAATTTTTAGCATTTATTAACACCTCATAACCATCAGGACATGCCATGTATTATGTAGTTGAATCCGCAAAAACCTTTGAACAGGCCGCCGTTGACTTGGAAAATGCAGTTAAAGCCCACCAATTCGGCGTGCTACACATTCACGACTTAGGCCAGACTTTACGCTCAAAAGGATTCGAGTTTGCCGAGCAATGTCGCGTATTTGAAGTTTGTAGTCCGGCTCAAGCATCCAAAGTATTAGCGGTGGATATCAATCTTAATATGGCGTTACCCTGTCGTATTTCGGTGTTTACCGAAAACGGCGTCACCAAAATCGGCATGATTCGCCCCGAACCCATGTTGGCAACCTTGTCGCAAGATGCGCGTTTACGTACGATTGCACAACAAGTCGAAACCTCGTTGCAACAAATGATGAATCAAGCTAAATAAACCCGCTTGTTGATATGGACATTTGGCTTTAAGATAAGCGTTTTATCTTAAAGCCCATTCACCGTAGCATGAATATTCTCATTGTAGACCCATCAGTCAGTTATCGAAATGTTGTCAAACTCACCCTTAGTAATGAAGACACCCAAGTCACCGAAGCCAGCAGTGGCGCGGAGGGTTTAGCTTATTTAAAAAAACATAAACCTACCGCAATTTGCATTGCCCACGAACTGGGTGATATGGACAGTTTTAAGTTTCTTAAAGTGTTAAAGGTTAATACCATTTTAAGCAACATTCCTAAGTTTCTACTGACCTCAAACAACAGCCAAGACTTTAAACGTGAAGCCTACGACGCCGGTTTTACCGAAATCTTTATCAAGTCCGACTTTCCTACCTTAAAACGCGCTTTACATAGTTTGATGCTGTATGCGACGCTCAATATTTCGGCACGCGTGTTATATGTTGAAGACACCCAAAGCACCGCGGACTATACCAGCCACATTATGAAAACGGCCGGCTGGGAGGTTGTACACGTCAAAAGCGGCGAAGATGCGGCAGCTTTATTAGATAACAGCAAAAAACCATTTGATCTTGTGGTCACCGATTTAGTTTTAGAAGGCCAAATCAGCGGTATCGGATTAATTAATTTGATTCGCCAAGGGAACGAAAACATTCGTGACATTCCGATTCTGGCTGTATCCGGTTGGAATGATTTATTACGCCAAGTCTATGTGCTAAAACACGGTGCTGGTGATTTTATTGCCAAACCGTTTCACGAAACCGACTTTTTAGCCCGTGCGATTAACCTGATTATGGCCAAACGCGCTTTAGATGAGGCCATGAATGCCCAGCTAGCGTTATATGAAAAAGCCAACCTCGACTCCCTCACCGAAGTGAATAATCGCCATTTTCTAGATGAGTTTGGTGACCAGTTAGTGAAAAGCGCGTTGGCTAAAAATGAAAGCATCTGTTTAATGCTGCTGGATGTGGATCACTTTAAACAAATTAATGACATGATGGGACACAGTGCCGGCGACGCCGTGCTTAAAACCGTGGCCAATATACTAAAAAACACCCATCAACAACACGACATTATTGTACGGTTTGGCGGTGATGAATTTATCGTGCTCATTAAAGGTCAAAATCACCAACATGTTTTAGCGCGTGCCGAAAAAATTCGACAACAAGTTGAGCAATCAGAACCGCAAGGAATCAGTGTGAGCTGCACCATTGGCGTGGCTTATTATGATAAAAAAATCGCCGTGCAATTGGTGGCGTTATTAAAAAATATTGCTCGCGATACGCAGGATGAAGTGATCATTGATTTCGCCACCTTGTTTAAGGCAGCCGACCATTCGTTATATGTTGCCAAACAAGCCGGTCGTAACAAGGTGTGTATTAACAATCTGCTCGAACAAACCGAGCAGATTCATTAATTTTCCAACTGTTGACGAATGAAACTGAGCAGGTGTTTAGCCTGTTCGGTTTTTGTTGATGGGTTAAGCGGATTAATTTCTGATGCCGTGATTAAGGTCAATGCGTTGGTCTCGGTTTCAAAGCCCTTACCCGCCCCCACTTCATTAGCGCAAATCATATCCAACTTTTTACGCGCCAATTTATCCTTGGCGTAATCCAGCACATTTTGCGTTTCGGCGGCAAATCCGACCACAAAAGGTTTATTTGATTGCTGCGCCACCCAGGCAATAATGTCGGGATTTTTCACCAAGGTGAGTTGTAGTGTATCGCTATCGGCGGATTTTTTAATTTTTTGCAGTGATACATCCGCCAAACGAAAATCTGCCACTGCCGCTGCGCCAATCATCACATCCGTTTGCGCATAATGTTGCTGTACTGCGTCAAACATCTGCAATGCCGAACGCACATTAATGCGCTCTACACCCGGAGGGGCGGGCAAACTCACCGGGCCGCTAATTAAGATCACTTTCGCCCCCAATTCCGCCGCCATTTGTGCAATCGCATAACCCATTTTGCCAGAGCTGCGATTGCCGATAAAACGCACCGGATCAAGATCTTCAAACGTCGGCCCGGCGGTTATTAATAACGTTTTATCCGACCACCAGACCTGGTGATTCGGATTGTTATTTGCCAAAGCACCAGGCCTTNNAGTACACTAAAACGAGTCGATACAAACTCAAAAATAGCTTCCGGCTCGGCTAAACGTCCAGCACCGATTTCACCACAGGCTTGCGCACCGGATGCGGGCTCAATCATCTGCCAACCGCGTTGTTGCAATACGTTCACATTGTCTTGTGTCGCTGCATTTGCCCACATTAAACGGTTCATCGCCGGCGCAAACACAATCGGCCGATCCGTCGCCAAACACAAGGTGGTCAATAAATCGTCCGCCATGCCGATGCGTAATCTTGCCAACACATCTGCCGAAGCAGGGGCAATCACAATCACATCCGCCCAACGCGCCAGTTCGATATGCCCCATGCCCGCTTCTTGTTCGAGGTCAAACAAGCTGTCACGCACTTTGTGACCACATAGCGCTTGAAACGATAACGGTTGAATAAATTGTTTGGCACCGGCGGTCATCACAACCTGAACCTGATGACCGGCTTTGATAAACAACCGCACCAATTCCAACGCTTTATAGGCCGCAATTCCGCCTGACACACCAACGAGAATATTCATGTTTATTCCTGACTTTCCATAATCCGATCCAACTCCGGCGGGATTTGTGGACGACCTTTGGCATTCACACCGGTGCCGGTAATTTTCGCTTGCAGCACCAATTTATCATCAGACGAACGATAAATGTGTTGGATAAAAGCAAACTTTAAGCGCGACTCACGCACACATTCCACCGTAATGTAAAAATCATCCTGTGGGCGCAACGAGGTTTTGTAATCCAGCTCGGCGCGCATCACTACCAAATTAATACCTTGCGCGGTAATTTCAGCGAAATTAACGTTATTGGCCAACAAAAATTCGTGGCGCGCGTGTTCCAGATAGTTTTGATACACACTGTTATTCACGACACCTTGGATGTCGCATTCGTAATCACGTACCCGCATGGTCAAAATAAACATTACATCGCTCCCGCTAAAACTTGGCGCAACCAAGCACCGATCGCATCGACCTCATCCTCACAAACTTGGTGTTGCATATCATAATCATGCCATTCAATTTGATAACCTTTGGCGCTTAAATCATCGCGCGCTTTCGCCCCCAATGCATAAGGCACTACCGGATCTTGGCGGCCGTGAGCAACAAAAATCGGCATCTCGCGATGTAAATAAAACTGCTCCACCAACGGACACCAAGTAGATAAGGCAATAATGCCGCCAAGAGCATGGTCATAACTTAACCCGGCATGATAAGCAATTAAGCCGCCCTGCGAAAAACCGGCTAATACAATATGTTGACTGTCGATACCCGAATCAATTTGTTGTTGAATGAGTTTATACACCTGATGGCAAGACACCCGAATGCCCGCGGAATCGACATCGTTAAAAAAATCCATCGAACGAATATCAAACCACGAACGCATATGCATGCCACCGTTAATCGTCACCGGCTGAATCGGGGCGTGCGGAAAAACAAAACGGATCGCGTGTCCCTTCGGCAAACCCAAGCTCGGTACGATTTCTTCAAAATCATGGCCATCCGCCCCCAAACCATGCATCCAAATCACCACCGCTTTGGCAGGCACATCTGGTTCAATCACTACCGGCAACATGTCAGACATTACAACTTCCCAGTTTCTGCTAAAATGAGCGTCATTTTAGCGCGTTGCCGAAAAGGCTGCACAGGAACTGCACATGTCTTTAAAATTCAAACAGTTGATTGTATTACCAGGCCTGGTGGTCGCACTGTCTTTGGCGATCAGCGGTTGTGGCAAAAAAGGCCCACTGACATTACCGGATAAAGCCGCTCAAAACGCCCATATTTCACCCTCACCCCTTCCCTCTCCCATCAAGGGAGAGGGTGTATAAAGGAAACCCCATGACTGACGTTTTTCATTATCAAAACAATCAATTGTTTGCCGAGCAAGTACCGCTAAAACAACTGGCACAACAATACGGCACGCCGCTGTATGTCTATTCACGCACCGAATTAGAAAACCGTTGGTCAGCATTTGACCAAGCGTTTGGCGCCCAGCCGCATTTAGTGTGTTATGCGGTTAAAACCAACTCCAACCTAGCGGTGTTACAAGTATTGGCCAAACTCGGTTCAGGCTTCGACATCGTTTCACAAGGTGAATTAGAACGTGTTTTGCGCGCCGGTGGCGATGCAAAAAAGGTCGTTTTCTCAGGCGTTGCGAAAAAAGTTACTGAAATCGAACGCGCGTTGGAAGTCGGCATTCGCTGTTTTAATATCGAATCACACGCTGAGTTAGATCGGTTGCAACAGGTCGCGCAACGTTTGAATAAAATCGCGCCGATTTCAATTCGAGTCAATCCGGATGTCGATGCCAAAACCCATCCGTACATTTCGACGGGCCTAAAAGAAAACAAATTTGGCGTCGATATTCAAACCGCACCGGAGCTCTATCAAAAAGCCGCCGGTTATTCGCGCATTCAAGTGATGGGCATTGACTGCCATATCGGCTCACAACTGACCGAAATTCGCCCATTTGTCGATGCGCTGAAAAAGGTATTACAACTTAAACAGCGTTTAGCTGATATGGGCATTGCTATTCACCATCTCGACTTAGGCGGCGGTTTAGGTATACGTTATACCGACCAAACCCCGCCGNNCGATTATGTGCAGGCGTTATTAAGCGAACTCAATGATCCGACGATGGAAGTGATTATCGAGCCGGGTCGTGCGATTGCCGGTAATGCCGGGGTGTTGCTGACCGAAGTCGAATATCTCAAACCCACCGAACATAAACAGTTTGCGATTATTGATGCGGCAATGAATGATCTGATTCGTCCGGCGTTATATCAAGCTTATCAACAAATTGTCGCCGTCGAACCGCGCACGGACGGTGTGGATGCCAGCTGGGATTTAGTTGGCCCGGTGTGTGAGACGGGGGATTTTCTTGGTAAAGACCGCACCTTAAATCTTAAAGCGGGCGATTTATTAGCAGTATTGTCCGCCGGCGCGTATGGCTTTACGATGAGTTCGAATTACAACACCCGCCCACGTGCCGCCGAAGTGATGGTACAAAACAACCAGGCCTGGTTGGTGCGCCCGCGTGAAACCTATGAAGATCTTATGGGTTCTGAACGTTTGGTTGATGAGGTTTAATGTATTCATAGCGATTAATTCCCAGGATTTTAATCCGCGATGCCAAGGTAGTCGGCTTGAGATTCATCAACTCAGCCGCACCGCCTGATCCAAACACTTTACCGTTACATTGTTTTAATGCATTAATGATATTTAGCATCTCGATATTTTTCAGTTCTTGTTTGGTATGCACTTTCTGTTCAAATTTTTGTGGCAACACTGGCATCACACTCACAACTGGATCCGGAAGGTCTAAGCGTAACTTTTTACCTTGAGACAAAATCACCGCTCGTTCGATCACATTAATTAACTCCCGAATATTGCCAGGCCAACTATAAGCCTGAATTTTAGCAATATCACCTAAGGTCAACTGTAACCTAGGCTTGGAAAACCGTTGGCAGGCCATTTGAAGAAAATGATTAGCCAAAATGGGAATATCCTGTTGGCGTTGACGTAACGGAAAAGATTCAATTGGGAACACATTTAGGCGAAAATATAAATCCTCTCGAAAACGTTTCATTGCCACTTCTTGCTTTAGATCCTTATTGGTTGCGGCAATGATTCTGACATCGACCGTTCGAGTTTTAGAATCGCCCACTTTTTCAAATTGCTGCTCCTGCAAAACGCGCAGCAACTTACCCTGTAACTCAAGCGGAATCTCACCGACTTCATCCAAAAATAAAGTACCGCCATGGGCTAATTCAAATCGTCCGGCACGCTCCTGAATTGCGCCGGTAAAAGCACCTTTGACATGGCCAAAAAACTCGCTTTCAAACAATTCTCGCGGAATTGACGCACAGTTCACCCGAATCAATGGTCGATGTTTGCGGCCACTGGCTTCGTGAATTGCACGAGCAATTAACTCCTTACCCGTTCCTGACTCCCCGATAATCAAGACATTCGCGTCGGTCGGTGCAACCAAGTCGATCTGCTGAATGATTTTATGAACGGCACCACTTTTACCGACAATCTGTTTGTAATTATGTTCGGATCGATACTCTTCTTGCAGATAGGCATTTTCCTGTTCCAATTGCTGTTTAAGTTGCTGCACTTCATTCAGCGCAGAACGCAAATTTTCTTCCGCTTGTTTGCGCTCACTAATATCACGAAAAATAACCACAGCCCCGACTAAACGACCCGCATCCATAATAGGCGTACTGGTGTATTCAACCGGAATCGGTTTGCCGTCTTTACGCCAAAACATTTCATTATCAACATAACGCACGGCTCCATCACGAAATGCAGCATAAATATGACAATCTTCACCGTGATAATGTGTGCCGTCACCATGACTGTGATGAACCATCTTATGCATATTTTTGCCAATCATCTCGTCGGCACGCCACCCCAATATTTTCTCGGCCGCTGGGTTCACAAAGGTTGCTTCGCCATTAGTATTCACCCCGTAAATACCATCTCCAACGGCTTTTAAAATCAAGTCATTTTCACGCTCAAACTCACGAAAAACTGTCTCAATCGTTTTCCAGTAGGCCAAACCATCACGATGCAACCGATGGACTTCTGCGGCTTGTCGTAACTTATTTAAATGCTTCTTATGTCGTAAGACCATGCCTATCGATAGTGCGTCACCTAATCGCAATAAACTTGCTGAAACCTCTACCTCGATTTTTCTATCGCCTGCCTGAATCGTCAGCTCTGATGACCAGGCCTGGTGTTTTTCTAAAACCTCTTCGGTAAAAACAACCAAAATTGACATACTAGGCTTAAATAAGGCCGAACCACTTGACCGGATTAACGTCTGCTGACTTAGCCCGAACAACTGCTCGGCTGCCATATTGGCTTGCAACACCTTATTTTCAAAGGGATCAATGATCAGCATCGCATCGAATGCTTGTTGAAAGTATTTTTCAAATAATGTCTGCATAAGCGTTCTCTATTGTTTTTTGGTTTATCAACAGACAACATGCCAAACTTCGATATTTCGTAGTCATGTTACGAAATTATCAAACTCTACGAAATATCGTAGACCAAGCCCACCACCAAAAACGGATATTTAACTTACATTACAATAACTTACAATCGCAGCAATGTTTGGCACAACCTCTGCTCTCTCTTTAATCAACGTTGCAAAAAATTCGGTGTAATAAACACTCTACACCACTTTGGTGCAAATCTAACCAGTTAGACCACAAGAGGAAAGGCCATGTCATTTAAAAGCTTAAACAATCCATTTGATGCCAAATCCAGCTTACTGCACCAAACAAACTGCACCTGTCCGATTTGCCAGACTGAAAAAGCCATGCCAAGCAGTTCTTCGCGCGATAAACAAGCGCAAATAGAACGAATGGCCGACCAACAATTTCAAATAACACCGCCAAACCATTCAGCCGCCAATCCAATACTCAACTCCAGTGAGGACATTATGGATCGCGCGATTGAAAGCGCCGTGGTACGTTCGGTTTTCGGCCATAACGAATTCAGTCGTCGGTCTTTTCTGAGCATGATTGGCGCCGGTACTGCAACAGCCGTGTTAGGTACGATATTTCCGATGGAGGAGGCCAAAGCGGCTTTAAAAGACTCGTTAGGACAGCTCGAAAAATCCAAACTAAAAATCGGATTCGTTCCGATTACATGTGCAACGCCAATTATTATGGCGCACCCAATGGGTTTCTACCAAAAGTACGGATTGGATGTAGAAGTAATTAAAACCGCCGGCTGGGCGGTCGCCCGCGATAAATCACTGGCAAAAGAATATGACGCCTCACATATGTTAACCCCGATGCCATTAGCCATGAGTTTGGGGGCTGGCTCAAGCGCTAAGCCTTTCATTATGCCGGCGGTGGAAAATATAAATGGGCAAGCGATTGTGTTACACATTGACCACCAAGATAAGCGTGATCCTAAACAATGGAAGGGTTTTAAATTCGGCGTACCGTTTGAATACTCCATGCATAACTTTCTATTACGTTACTACGTTGCTGAACACGGGCTTGATCCCGATGTTGATATTCAAATCCGTGTCATACCACCACCCGAAATGGTTGCAAACCTACGCGCCGGAAATATTGACGGTTATCTTTCACCGGATCCTTTTAACCAGCGAGCTGTTTGGGAAAAAGTCGGATTTATCCACATGCTAACCAAAGATATTTGGGATAAACACCCATGCTGCGCCTTTGCCTGTAGCAAGGAGTTCGCAGTTGAAAACCCTAATACTTATGGTGCGTTATTACGTGCGATTGTCGATGCTACGCAATATTCGGCCAATCCTGAAAATCGCAAAGAAATTTCTGCCGCTATTGCGCCTAAAAACTATCTTAACCAGCCGGTACAAGTGATTGAACAAGTCCTCACAGGGCGTTATGCCGATGGGTTAGGAAACATACTGGATGTACCGGACAGAATTGATTTCGACCCCTTTCCTTGGCACTCAATGGGCGTTTGGATTCTGACTCAAATGAAGCGCTGGGGTTATATCAAAGGTGATGTGGACTATAAAGGCATCGCTGAGCAGGTTTATCTCGCTTCTGAAACTGCGGATGTGATGCGAAAACTCGGTTATGAGCCACCCAACAAAACCTATGAAAACTACACCATCATGGGCAAAACGTTTGATTACTCAAAACCAGAAGACTATGTAAACAGCTTTGCGATTCGTCGGAGTTAACAGGGGCATATATGCTGAAATCATTAAACTTTAAAGCCACAATTGTTGCGTTTCTGTTACTTGTTGTGTTACTTGGCAGCTGGGAATGGATGAACCAAAAACCTCAAGCAACACAAGCCTTATCAGAATACGAACTGCTAATGGGAGGCGCCTCGCAGCAAGCGCAGGTACCGCCTCCGTCCGAAATAATTAAATTGGCCTATGAGGAGTTGTCCAATCCTTTTTACGATGCAGGCCCAAACGATAAAGGGATCGGCATTCAACTCGCTTATTCCGTTTATCGCGTTTTGGTCGGCTTTTTTTTGGCAGCATTAGTCGCGATTCCGGTTGGCTTTTTAATCGGCATGTCACCACTGATGTACAAGGCTTTGAATCCTTACATTCAAGTACTGCGACCGATTTCTCCCTTGGCCTGGATGCCATTAGCATTGTTTATCATCAAAGACTCGGAGTTGTCGGCGATATTCGTCATTTTTATCTGCTCAATTTGGCCGATGTTACTCAATACCGCCTTCGGGGTATCCAATGTCCGAAAAGACTGGATCAACGTCGCCAAAACGCATCAGCTTAGCCCAATACAAACAGCTTTTCAGGTCATCCTTCCGGCCGCTGCGCCAACAATTTTAACCGGCATGCGGATATCAATAGGCATTGCCTGGTTGGTGATTGTTGCCGCTGAAATGTTGGTTGGCGGCACTGGAATAGGTTATTACGTTTGGAACGAGTGGAATAATCTCGATTTAGCCAGCGTTATTTTTTCGATCTTTATGATTGGGTTAATCGGCATGATTCTAGATATGATTTTGGCCGCTGCAGCACGCTTCGTGTCTTATCAGGAGTAAGGAAATAAACCATGTCAAAACATTCATTCTTAGAAATACAAGGTTTAAAGAAAAGCTACCCTGGACAAACCAAGGGTGAGGAAACAGTTATTTTCGAACATGCCAACTTTAATATCGAAAAAGGCGAGTTTATTTGCGTAATAGGTCATTCAGGCTGTGGTAAATCAACCATTCTCAATATTTTAGCCGGTTTAGATGAAGCCTCCGATGGTTTGGTGTTTATGAACGGCAAGGAGGTATCAGGTCCCAGTTTAGAACGCGGTGTAATTTTCCAAAACTATAGCTTATTACCTTGGAAAACGACGCTAGAAAATATTGTGTTCGCGGTTCGCGCCAAGTGGCCACACTGGCCCAAAGAAAAAATAATTGAACACAGCAAACACTATTTAAGCCTGGTCGGGTTAGATCATGCCTTAGATCGCAAGCCGGCTCAATTATCTGGTGGTATGCGCCAACGAGTTAGTATTGCTCGAGCCTTTTCTACTCAACCGGAACTGTTATTGATGGATGAGCCTTTCGGTGCACTGGATGCCCTGACACGCGGCGTAATTCAAGAGGAATTGATTAAGATTTGGAGCGAGTCGAAACAAACCGTATTTATGATCACGCATGATGTTGATGAAGCCATTTTATTATCTGATCGTATTTTGTTGATGTCGAATGGCCCGCACGCACAAATCGCTGAATCCGTGACTGTTTCCATCCCAAGACAACGCAAACGTACCGATATTATCCACCATCCGGATTATTACAAAATCCGTAATCATTTGGTGGATTTCTTGATTAACCGTTCAAAAGATCTATCCGGTGTCGCTACCCAAGTGACAGCGGGACAGCAACCGAAAACCATCAACTTAGCAAGCTAAAGGAGTAAATCATGACAAAAATTGAAATGACCGAAGCCATTATGGTGGCCAAAAACAACTTAAAGTTATCTTGGGCAGAAATTGCAGCGTCTATCGGCTTAAGCGAGGTGTTCACTACCTCAGCCTGCTTAGGAATGAATAGTTTAAAACCTGAAGCAGCTAGTCAAATTTGTGCTTTGCTTAAACTGAGCTCAGAAGTTTGTTTGGCCCTGCAAGCTTTCCCACATAAAAGCTGGGAAAAAAGTGTGCCGACCGACCCGTTGATTTATCGTCTGTATGAAATTGTCGGCGTTTATGGCCCAACCATGAAAGAACTGATCCATGAAAAGTTTGGCGATGGCATTATGAGTGCGATTGATTTTTCGATGGATATTAATAAGGAATCAAACCCAGCCGGAGATAGAGTAGTCGTCACGATGAATGGTAAGTTTTTACCTTATAAAGCCTGGTAATAAAAAACGCCTCAATCAACCAGCCACAACTCGACCTGCGTTTGTAATGAAACGCTGGCGAGTTGATTGTTAGCTTGGCGCAAACGCAAAACTTTACGCTCCCCCCTTTTTTCAAGCAGCACCCCCACAACCTGCTGTTCAAACATCCAAGCCCAAAGTTCGATATTGGATTGACCATATTCTAACCACCAGGCCTGGTTTTGCATTTGAGATAACGCATACCAGTCTTTTTCGTCGATTAATTGTGTGGGTTGTTCGGTCAGCACCAGGCCTGGTGCCGACCATTTAGGACAGGTTTGTTGCAACTGGGCCTGGTATAGCTGTTCAACCTCCACTAAATATCGGCATTCACCAATTTTTTGCGTCACATCTTCATCGCCAATGGCATCGGCTAACCGATACACATCTTCCAATAATGCAATCATCGCTTGGCATTGCATTGGACGACAAGGCAGCCGCGCCAGCGATTGATGCAAACGTCGCCCGATTAACTCGGGAAAACGCGCTGCCAAGGACAAGGCCATCGAGTTAATGCGCGGCAAGCTTTGCAATGCATCGAGCCGTTTTTCATCCAACAAACAAATCTCCACATGCTGCAACAAATCGGCATTCACCGCGCGCAACCGCAAATTACGCAAAAACTTAACCGTTTCTGCTTTACCCGGCCAACCGAGTTGCGCGACCATTTCTGTGCGTTTCGCTTGAAACAAGTTGACACGTTGTACTTCGGTTAATGGTGCTTTTATTAGCTGCCAAGCCAGCATCGGTGAATGATCGAGTAATTCCAGCATTTGTGGATAACGCCCGGCATAATGCAATAACGCCAGCTGATGACTGGGAAATAATCGACAACTTTCCACTACCCAAGCCGGAATCTGTTGTAACCAAAAACGTAAATCGCTATGTACCGACCAATTCAAAATATCCAGGCCTGCTGGATAAGCAGGAATCGGCTCGGCAGATAACATCATCTGATCCCAATTCACTAAGCCGAGCACTCCGACCTTGGGCAAAACTTTTCGTGCATCCAGCCACAATACTTGCTGTTCGCTGTCCCAAAACAACTTATTGGCTAAAAAATGCTTGAGTGTGGTTGGTTTCAAAAACGTATTCCTAAAAATGGGGCGCCAAGTATACCAAGTAGAAAGCGATCAATACACTCTGTAACAACATGATTTAAATCAATTTTTACTAATAAATACCTATTTATTAACTAGTAAGCCATAGCATCGTTAAATAGAATGATCATTCACTCCTGTTTGAGGAAGACGATCATGCGCCAGAATCTACCGGTTACACAGCAGCAAAAATCCATTCCTGAAAACTTTCGTTTGGTGTCGCGTACAGATCTGGAAGGCACCATTGTTGAAGCGAATGATGAGTTTATTGAAATCAGTGGTTATAGTGAACAAGAACTGATCGGTCAACCACACAATTTATTACGCCATCCCGATGTGCCTGCAATTGTGTTTAAAGACATGTGGGATACCCTAAAAACCGGACAAGGTTGGACTCAGATAGTTAAAAACCGAGCCAAAAATGGAGATCATTACTGGGTAAAAGCGAATGCTGCACCGATTCAAAAAGAAGGCCAAACAACTGGATATATTTCAGTGCGAATTCCGGCAAATGAAAATGAAATTGCATTGGCAACACAGGCCTATCCACTGATTGAGCAAGGCAAACTTATTATTCACCAAGGTCAAATCTATCAACCTCGACAATTCAAATTACGCCAAATAAACCCTTTTAAAAACTGGACGCTGACAAAAAAAATTCTGGTTACCAATGGCATTTTTATGCTGTTTGCACTGTTGATCGTGTTAACGGTAAGAGAGATTTCCTTAGCGCCAAATCTAACCGATTTATCACCAGGCCTGCTGTTGCAAGTAGTGAACAACTTCACCCTCCTGAGTCTGAGCCTGCTGTTATTGCTGGCGGCTATTTTTAGTGCTTTAAGCCATTTCATTATCATTCGCCCTCTGACGATGCTGCAAGCTATTATGCGGAGTTCCCAACAACATGGTGATTTAAGTGTACGAGCGCCGATTCATAATCTCGATGAAATAGGCCGCCTTGCACAAACCTATAACCAGCAGATGCAAAACATGCAAGTAGCGATCGGGGAAACCGGCCGCATGTTGGCGGCTATTGCACATGGCAAATTATCGACAAGTTCCACCATTCCGATGATTGGCGATTTTAATTTACTAAAAGTCAGTGCAAATGATGGTGCTCAAGCAATGCATCAAACCACCCAAGAAATTACTAAACTTCTCTATGAAATTCGTAACGGAAATTTTAGTTATGAAACCAACACCCAGCTCACAGGTGACTATAAGTATGCGATAGACTACGGGCAAACAGCAATGGTGACCTTGAAAGGCGTTTTTTTTGAGGTAAATGAATTGATGGATCAGGTATCCAAAGGTTATTTTAATAAACGCATTCGTGCCGAAGCACATGGTGAATTGAAACATCTAAAAGACAATATTAACCAAACCCTCGACCAGCTTGAACAAGCTATTTCACAAAGCACCCAAGTCATGGTGGCACAAGGTGCTGGTGACCTGACCAAACGCATTGTTATGCCATTGCAAGGAACCCTAAATATCTTAAAAGAGGGAATCAACAATGCAACCGCTAACGTATCAAGTTTGATGTCACAATCAAACTTTTCAATCTTAAAGCTGTCAGAAGGTACTCGCGTTATTTCGCAAGGCGTGCAAGACCTCGCACATCGCACCCAACAACAGGCTGCTTCTTTAGAAGAAACGGCAGCCAATATGGAACAAATCACCTCCACTATTCGCCAAACGGCGAATAATGCGCAGCAGGCTCAACAACTNNAGAAGCGAATAACGTGGTCAAACAAACCATAGATGCGATCCATGACATTAACGATTCAAGCAGTAAAATCGGGGAAATCACTAATCTCATAGACAGTATTGCATTCCAAACGAACCTATTGGCGCTTAACGCAGCAGTTGAGGCCGCGCGAGCCGGTGATCATGGCCGCGGTTTTGCAGTGGTTGCCGGTGAGGTACGCAGCCTAGCGCAAAAATCAGCCGAAGCCGCCAAAGAAATTCGTCACTTAATTGATGATACCCTGCGAAAAGTACAACAAGGCACCGAACTGGCGAATCAATCCGGTCATGCTTTAGAGGTTATAAATGATTCAATTAATCGGGTCAGTCAAATCATTGGTGAAATTAATCAAGCCGCTACGGAACAATCCTCCGGCGTTGAGCAGGTTAATAATGCGGTGGCGTCGATTGATGCCACCACCCAACAAAATGCCGCATTGGTAGATGATACCGCTCAACAGACACAACAAATGGCGAAATATGCCGACCAAGTGATTGAGCTATCCAAGATGTTTAAAATTGATTTAAAAGCGATTAACTTTGAAATCGCCATGCAAACCGGCGAGTTTGCTTTCGCCCATGCGCGCCGCGCTCACCGTCAATGGAAAGGACTCATTTCGGCCTATATCGCCGGAATGGATGTTGGATTAAATCGTGAAGCAGCAACCGATCACACTAAATGTGCTTTAGGCAAATGGTTCTATGGTGCTGAAGGGCAGCAATATGCACAATTAGAAGAAATGCAAAAACTCGATAAATGGCATGCAGAATTACACGCGATTATCAAACGGATATTACAAGCGCATGAAATGCAGGATATCGAACAAATCGAAATTGAATTCAACAAACTGGACGAGTGTAGTGAAAAGGTAATCGCTTTATTAACCAGTGCTGAGAAGCAAGTTCAAAAACTAACAGCAGGACAGCAGAAAACTAATCGGCTGTCCCATAAAAATTAACCTTCCTGGCCTGATTTTTTAGCCAAATGTTGTACCACCAGGCCTGCTAACATTAAGCCAAAAATACCTGGCATATAACTAGCCGTGCCATTAACCACGCGACCGCGTGCGCCTTCTATCGCTTCAAATGGCCCAGGATCTTTCGGAATTTCGCTTGAAAACACCACGGGTATTCCCTTCTGAATGCCAACTTTTTTCAACCGTTGGCGCATCACTCTAGCCAACCCACAACCATAAGTTTTGCTGAGATCGGTCAATTGTATTTTGCTCGGATCAATACGACGCCCGGCACCCATACTTGAAACGACCGGTACATCTTGTTTAAAAGCTTGTTCAACCAGTGCCACTTTGCAATTGAGACTATCAATCGCATCCACAATAAAATCAAACCCCTGTGCAACTAAGTCGGGCAT
>DIJW01000234.1 GCA_002421475.1 Thiomicrospira sp. UBA5634
ACCGATGCATTGGAGTTATTCCACCCTGATCGTATGGCCGGGCGCATTCTCGGTATGGGAGACGTGCTTAGCTTAATTGAAGAAGCGGAAGCTAAAATTGATCACCAAAAAGCACAGGCTTTTGCGCAAAAAATGCAAAAAAGCGGTCAGTTTGATTTGGAAGATTTCCGTCAGCAATTGCAGCAAATTCAAAATATGGGTGGCATTGGCGGTCTGATGGGTAAGTTACCGGGCATGGGGCAGATCAAAGAACAGATGGCAAGCGGCGTAGCGGAAAAAGAATTTAAGCGAGNNATTATTAACTCTATGACCGCGCAAGAAAGAGCGCATCCCACCTTATTAAAGGGCTCACGTAAACGCCGAATCGCGGCGGGTTCGGGTACGCAGGTGCAGGATGTTAATAAACTGCTGAAACAGTTTGAGCAAATGCAGAAGATGATGAAAAAAGTGTCTAAAGGCGGCATGAAAAACTTGATGCGCGGCATGGCGGGAAAGTTACCACCAGGCCTAGGTGGTATGGGTGGAATGCCGCGTTAGATTATTACAAATGTTGGATAAAACAATTTTGCTTAATGTAACTGGAGTGTGTATAATCACGCGCTTACTTTAAAGACCGCTTAACGGTGGGATTTAGCTTAAACCAGAAGAATTTGTTGATGGGATTCCCCATCATCGCCTGATTAACCAAGGAGACAATCATGGTTGTAATTCGTTTAGCGCGCGGTGGCTCTAAAAAGCGCCCGTTTTATAAATTAGTAGTGGCTGATAGCCGCGTTGCAGTAACCGGCCGTTTCATTGAGCAAGTTGGTTTTTATAACCCAACTGCGCGTGGCAATGAAGAGCGTGCTCGTGTTGATCAGGCGCGTGTTGATCATTGGATCGCTCAAGGCGCTCAGATGAGTGATCGCGTTAAAAGCGTTCTTAAAGGCGCTTAATTAGGTACTCGGCTAGATAATGGAAAATAATAAACTCGTTATTGGCCGAGTCAATGGTGTGTACGGTATTAAAGGCTGGGTAAAGGTGTATTCACACACTGATCCGGTCGGCAATATTTTGAACTACCGCCCTTGGTGGGTTAACCGTCAAGGAGTGTGGACAGCAATGGAAGTTGTTGATTCGCACGCGCCGCAAGGTGGCAAAGCGATTGTAGCGCACTTGAAAGGTATCAATTCACGCGAACAAGCGCGTGAATTAATGGGATGTGATATTGCGGTTGATCGCGATCAGTTTCCGGAAGATGCCGATGGTTTTTACTGGACTGATTTAATCGGTTGCGAAGTCAAAAACCAGCAGGGCGAGTTACTTGGCAAGGTCACTGAGTTGGTGGAGACAGGCGCACATGATGTGCTTCGTGTTATTGGAGACAAGCGTTATTTAATCCCGTTTGTTTACGATGTGTTTGTGTTTGATGTGGATACAGATCAACGCATTATCACCGTAGATTGGGATGCATCTGAGGATGAACTTTAAGGCTATGCGTTTTGATGTCATTACGCTGTTTGCCGAAATGTTTGATGCGTTGACACAGCATGGTATTAGTCGCCGTGCCAAACAAAACGGCTTGTATGAGCTGAATTTTTGGAACCCACGTGACTTTACGCATGATCGCCATAAAACGGTTGATGACCGTCCTTATGGTGGCGGGCCGGGAATGGTGATGCTGTATCAACCGTTAAAAGACACCTTAGATGCCATGACGCAACAACTTAATCACAAGCCTTATGTGGTTTATTTATCTCCTCAAGGTCAGCCGCTAACGCAACAGAAGGTAGCAGAGTTGACTAAACGCCCACAGGTTACTTTGCTGTGTGGACGTTATGAAGGGATAGATGAACGTTTGATTGAGTCTTGTGTTGATGAAGAAATTGGTATTGGCGATTTTGTCGTCAGCGGCGGGGAACTCCCAGCCATGATGCTGATGGATGCGATGATACGATTACTTCCCGGTGCACTTAATCATGAACAGTCAGCCGAACAAGATTCGTTTGCTGACGGATTGCTGGATTGTCCCCACTATACGCGTCCAGAAGAAATTGATGGTATGAGGGTGCCGAGTGTTTTACTCGAAGGTCATCATGCCAAAATTGAAGCTTGGCGTCAGCGGCAGAAATGGGTTCGAACCTTTACACGCCGTCCAGATGTATTTGAAAAAATGGAACCAACCTCTGAACAACGTCAGCAACTAGACGCTTGGATCAAGTTGGGTGACTAGCAATATTTAACGGCTAAACAGAAATCCGTTAAAGAAAATGGAGTGCTAACAGATGAGCAATATCATCAAGCAAATCGAAGCTGCGCAAATGACTAAAGAAATTCCGGCATTTGCTCCAGGCGACACAGTAGTTGTGCAAGTAAAAGTAAAAGAAGGTACTAACGAGCGTTTACAGGCTTATGAAGGCATTGTTATCGCTAAGCGTAACCGTGGTTTAAATTCAGCGTTCACTGTGCGTAAGATTTCACACGGTGTAGGCGTTGAACGTACTTTCCAAACTTACAGCCCATTGGTTGCCAGCATTGAAGTTAAACGTCGTGGTGATGTACGTCGTGCGAAACTTTACTACTTGCGTGATTTATCTGGTAAAGCAGCGCGTATCAAAGAAAAACTATAATTTTTGTTTGATTGTGTTGAATAAAAAAGCTGTCCTTGTGACAGCTTTTTTTGTTTATGAATTTTGTATTTATCATCAACCACCAGGCCTGGTGGTTGATGATAAATACATTGGTGATTAGTCGATAATCCATAAGTGTCCAAACCAATACCAACGGCGATCTTTATCCGGTGCGGTACAAGCGTAACGATCACGTGGTGATTTTAACGCATGGCTTGATTGCATTTCGACTTCAGTGTCTGATAACCAATTCATTTTAAGCGGTTCACCACGACTGTTATAACAAGCTAATTGTTTGATCGAATATTTCAGTGATAGCTTTAAAGTTGGCGGATTGTCGCGCACAAGCGGATCCCATGGCGTTTGTTGTTGAATCGGCAAGGGTTTGGTATTCACCTTGAGGCGAAAATCTTCGATTTTGGCAAAATTAACCGCCATTGGAAAACGTTGCAAAGCACGGAAATCGCTGTTGGCATCGACCGCCCCGGAAACTTGCGCCACTGCAATATAACCTAACTGTTGGATATAGTCGGCGGCGGATTCGCTATATTCACCGTAGGGATAAGCAAATAAAGGCGGATTGGTATTGATGTTTGCCCCCAGTTCTTGTTGCAATCGCTGCTGGGTGGTATCAATTTCTTGGCGAATGCGTTGTTGCATGGCTGCAATGGATTCGTCCGGTTTTGGACGCATTTTGTCGTGGGTGTGGGTATGGTTGGCAAATTCGAACCCGTCTTCCTGCATATCACGCATCTGTTGCCAGGTCATAAAATTGCCGTAACGTTTATCAATTGGTTCGGAGTTAACAAAAATAGTCATTGGCCAGTTGCGAGCTTTGAGACGGGGATAAGCTTCGGTATAAATACTGATATAAGCGTCATCGGCCGTCAAAACGACGGTTTTGGGCGGAATCGGTTGCTTGTTTTGGAGTTGGCGTACTAATTTACTTAAAGGCCACACGTTAAATTGTTGTTCTGCCAAGTAATCTAAATGGGCGTCAAATTGTGCCAAAGTGACGCTGGTGCTGGCAGGGGTGCTGTTACCAATGTGGTGATACATAACAATGACGGCAGAATCGGTCGGTTGCGCATTTAGAATGGGTGTGGTTAACAGAAAAACGAGGCTGACCAGATAGCTTCGCAGGTGATGGTTTTTATTTAACATGATATTACCTTGATAAAAAGTTAGGGTACATTATGCAGTTTTGCGCGTGCAGATAAAAGGAGTGTTCGTTTGGATCGTGTTTTAGGGATTGTTTTATTAGTTTTGATTGTGTTGGCCGGATGGATTTTTATTTATGAGGCTAAACAGCACGCATTATTGGATATGGATCCACAAACTGAATTACGTGCGTTAGATGACGCAGAAGTGGCGGCTATGTTGCCTGATTTTGCGCAAATTGCAGATGTCAGAGAGAAAAAACAGGCGTTTTTTGATTATTTATTGCCAGCCGTTGAGCAAGCAAATGGCATTATCATGCAAGAACGTGATTGGTTGCTAAGTTTAAATCCTCAACAGTTAAGTGCTGAAGATCATGCGTTATTAACGGCATTAGCCGAAAAATATCAACAGCCGCATAAAGATAAACAAAGCTTGGTTGAATGGCACAAAGCGTTATTAAAAAAGGTGGATGTGATTCCGCCATCTTTAGCGTTAGCGCAAGCAGCCAATGAGTCGGCATGGGGCACATCTCGGTTTGCTATAGAGGCATTTAACCTGTATGGTCAGTGGTGTTTTTCACCGGGTTGCGGTTTAGTACCCACCGGACGTCCGGCGGGTAAAACCTATGAAGTGCGTTTATTTGTTTCACCACAAGCCTCAGTGGAGGCTTATATGTTAAATTTAAATGCGTTTCATAGTTATCGAGAGATGCGACAAATACGGTTAAAATTGCGAGAAAATAAAAAACCTTTGCTTGGCACGGCGTTGGCGAGAGGCTTAATTGCGTATTCACAACGACGTGAGGCTTATGTAAAAGAAATTAAATCCATGATCCGGTTTAACCAATTGGAACAACTGGATCTACAAGAGGCGAATACTAATTATGCCTTTAACCAAGACTAAATCCTGCGTCGGTTGGCGAGAGTGGGTGGCGTTACCAGAATTGGGTATCAGCGCACTTAAATGCAAAGTGGATACCGGGGCACGCACTTCGGCTTTACATGCGTTTAGTGTCGAACCGTTCGAGCGTGATGGCCGTACTTGGGTACGGTTTGGCGTGCATCCGAGTCCGTCCGAGCGCGACAGCGAAGTCTGGTGTGAAGCACCTGTGATTGATAAACGTGTTGTGACAGATTCCGGCGGCAATAAAACGGAGCGTTACTTTATTCAAACTGAATTACAAATTGGGGGACAGTCTTTTCCCATTGAATTGTCATTAACCAGTCGAGACAGCATGCGTTTTCGTATGTTGCTCGGCCGAGTTGCGCTACAAGAACGCTTTTTGGTAGATGTTAGTCAGTCTTACCTACAAGAATTATCCAAACCTGTTGCTGCTCAAGGGAGTTAGCATGAAAATCGCGATTTTATCGAGAAATGCCAAGTTATATTCAACTCGTCGTTTAGTGGAAGCGGCCGAAGCACGCGGTCACGAAGTCAGGGTGATTGATGCATTGCGTTGTCATATGAATATCACGTCGCACCATCCGGAGATTCATTATAAAGGGGAGGTATTGACCGGTTTTGATGCGGTGATTCCGCGTATTGGTGCATCCATTACTTTTTATGGTACAGCAGTATTACGCCAGTTCGAAATGATGGGTGTTTATCCGGTGAATGAGTCGGTAGCGATTTCACGTTCACGCGACAAATTACGCAGTTTGCAGTTACTGTCGAAACATGGAGTGGGGCTGCCGGTGACCAGTTTTGCGCATTCGCCGGATGACATTGAAGACTTGTTACACATTGTTGGTGGCGCGCCGGCGGTGATTAAGGTGTTGGAAGGCACACAGGGCATTGGTGTAGTGTTGGCCGAAACCAAACAAGCGGCTAAAAGCGTTATTCAAGCATTTATGGGTTTAAAAGAACACATCTTGGTACAAGAGTTTATTAAAGAAGCCGGTGGGTCGGATATTCGTTGTTTGGTCGTGGGCGGCAAAGTGGTGGCGGCAATGAAACGCCAAGGTCAAGAAGGGGAGTTTCGTTCCAATCTACATCGTGGTGGTACCGCGAGTTTGACGCGTATTTCACCCGAAGAACGTGCGACGGCATTACGCGCGGCCAAAATTATGGGATTAAATGTGTGTGGCGTTGACCTATTGCGTTCAGCGCACGGTCCGGTGGTGATGGAAGTGAACTCGTCACCAGGCCTGGAAGGCATTGAAGCGGCTTCCGGCAAAGATATTGCCGGCATGATCATTGAGTTTATCGAAAAAACCGCTAAACCAAACCGTACTCAGACCAAAGGCAAAGGTTAATACTTATGGCAGCTCGCTCACCCAGACGTAAAAATGATGCCTTAACATTAGGCGGCGTGCAGGTGATACCGGGTGAGCGAAAAACTATTGATTTGGAAGTCGGCAAGCTTTATACCCACAGCGCGGTAACGATGCCGGTGCAGGTGTTGTGCGGTCATCAAGCCGGGCCGGTGTTGTTTGTCAGCGCGGCCATTCATGGCGACGAGCTAAATGGTGTTGAAATCATTCGGCGTTTGCTGAAGGTTCCGGCGTTAAAACGGCTTAAAGGTACATTGATTGCTGTGCCGATTGTGAATCTACACGGTTTTATCAACCAAAGTCGTTATTTGCCGGATCGGCGCGATTTAAACCGCAGTTTTCCCGGTTCGGATAAAGGATCGCTTGCCGGACGGGTAGCGCATTTATTTATGCACGAAATTGTGCAGCGTTGTACGCATGGCATTGATTTGCATACCGGCGCGATACATCGTTCCAACTTGCCGCAAATTCGTGCCAATTTAGATGACCCTGAAACTCTGGAGTTAGCCAAGGCCTTTGGCACGCCGGTAGTGCTGAATTCGGATTTGCGTGACGGCTCATTACGTGAAGCGGCGGGCAAAATCGGTATTCCGGTGTTGTTATATGAAGCCGGTGAAGCCTTACGTTTTGACGAATTAGCGATTCGAGGTGGGGTGCAGGGTATTTTGCGCGTAATGCGTCGTTTAAATATGTTGCCAAAATCCGTTAAACAGCAGGCATTTGATCCGATTGTTGCTCGAACGTCCAATTGGGTACGTGCATCGCAAGGTGGTATTTTTAGGGCAGCGGTTAAACAGGGTGAACGCGTCACGAAAGATCAGACGGTGTTAGGTATTGTGTCAGACCCGTTTGGTGAATCCGAAGTGGAAATTCGAGCGCCGTTCAGTGGCATTATTATTGGACAATTGCACTTGCCGTTGGTAAACGAAGGTGAGGCGTTATTTCATATTGCGCGCTTTAATCGCACCGATATTGCGGCAGAAAATATTGAAACCTATCAAGAAACGCTTGAGTCAGAAGTTTATCCCTATTTAGGCTAAACACCACCAGGCCTGGTGGTTTGTTTGAACCAGGCCTGGTGTTTTATTATTGTGCTTGTGGCGCCACGGGTGGTGGTACAACGTTTGGCATTTCATATTTCAGGGTTGGCGGAACTTGACCTTCTTTACGTTCATGCACTTCAACCACTAAACCACTTTGGGTGACGACATATTGGTCGTCATAAATATGCACGACTTTAAATACCATCGGACGAATTTGAATACCGTCTTCTTTTAACGGTTTGCCTTTTGCCATATACATGCCGCAAATAGATGAATTGACCTCTACCTTACCTTGTTGAATTAACTCATAATCTTTGTGACTGAGAAGGTTAAGTGAGTTTAGGCGATCATAAAAACGCTTTTTTTCGGCTTCATTTTGTTCGCTGTAATGGACACATAACTGTTGCGGTTTTACCGTAGATAAATCTTGTGGCGCGTTAAACGTTTGAGCTTGCGCCGACAACGCGGTCAAACTTAATGCCAGTCCGGCGACGTAAAATAAAGGTTTCATAAACATTAGCCTCGAAAGTAGGGGAAACAAATCGTGTTTATTTCAGATTTTTCTAATATGAGTTTGGCATTGTAACAAAACTAAAAAGTCTCAATAAAGGAAGTTTTGTAATTTACGCCGATAGGCTTTTACCAAGTCCGGCGCTTGATCTGCCAGAGTTTCAAACAGTTTAATCAGCGCTTTTTGTGCTGCGCCGTCTTTAAATCCGCGATCAAGCGCAAACAGTTTTAGCAAGGTTTGCATCGCTTTTTCGTATTCTTGATGAATGACTAAAATGCTGGCAAAACCGTATAACGCATCCACATCATTCGGGTTGGTTTGCAGTTTTGTTTGCAAGGTCGCTAAATCATCACTGTGCTGCATGATTTCGGCAAAACTTAAAATGCCGCTAAGCGGTTTACCTTCTTTTGAGTTTTTAGCTTCATCCGGCAGTTTGTTAAATAATTCGCTGGCTTTATCCAAATGTCCGCTCTGCATATACATTTGCACTAAATCCAAATGCACCTTGTAGTTGTTAGGGTCAACTTGCGCGGCTTCTGCCAATAAGGCCAGCGCTTGATCAACCTGTCCGGCGGCATAAGCTTGACGTCCTTGCAGGCGCAAATTGTCAGAAGGGCGTTCAATATGAGCCTCAAGAAAACTACGAAAAACCTGCTCAGGTTGACCACCGGTTTGTTCAGCCACGACTTGGCCTTTTTTTATCAATTTAAAGGTCGGTACAGAACGCACCGCAAATTGATTGGCGAGTTCGGGGTTTTCATCAATATTGACTTTAGCGAGTAAAAATTGACCGGCAAACTCGGCGGCCAGTTTTTCTAAAACCGGCATAACTGCTTTACATGGCGCACACCAAGGTGCCCAAAAGTCGACCAAAACCGGCAGTTGATGAGAGTTATCCATTACAACTTGTTGAAAGTTCTGTGCATTGACATCGGCGATCAAAGCTTGGCTCATGGCGATTCCTACAAATTTAAATATGTTTAGTTAGGTGTTAAATGAGTTTTTTGAGCTCGTATAGTAAATCGTGCGCCTGTTTGGGCGTCATCTCATCGGGGGAGATGTTTTCGAGTTTGGTTAATATGGGGTGGGGTTCGGCAAAATTAAAGAGGTCGTACTGAATTTCGTTTTGCTGAACAAGTGTCGGACTTTGCTGTTGTTTGACGTTTTGGTTTTCCAGTTCATGCAAAATCTGTTTGGCGCGCTGAATAACCGCTTGCGGCACACCGGCTAAAGCCGCCACCTGCAGGCCGTAACTTTGTGAGGCCGCGCCTTCTTGCACTTGATGTAAAAACACAATTTTGTCGTGATGTTCTACCGCATCTAAATGAATATTAACCGTGTTGTTATATTTATCGCTCAGGCTGGTGAGCTCAAAATAATGGGTGGCAAACAGACAATAGCCCCGAACATTTTGTGCCATGTGTTCAGCAATCGCCCAAGCTAACGATAAGCCATCGAAAGTTGAAGTTCCGCGACCGATTTCATCCATCAAAATCAATGACTGTTCGCTGGCATGATGCAAAATGTGTGCGGTTTCGGTCATTTCTACCATAAAAGTCGAGCGCCCGCTGGTGAGATCATCGGATGCACCAATGCGAGTGAAGATTCGATCTACCGGGCCGATTTGCGCTGATTCAGCCGGTACATAACAGCCAATGTGCGCCAGAATGGCAATTAACGCGGTTTGGCGCATAAAGGTAGATTTACCGCCCATATTCGGGCCGGTAATAATCTGTAGGCGACGCTGCTCGTTAAAAATACTGTCGTTCGGAATAAACGGTGTATCAGTTAATGCTTCGACCGTTAAATGGCGTCCTTGTTTAACCACCAGGCCTGGTGCTACGGTTAAAAGCGGGCGGGTGAGGTTAAGTTGTTGTGCTTTAAAAGCAAAATTAACTAAAACATCCAGTTCGGCTAAGGCTTGCGCACTGGTTTGTAAGGCTTTAAGTTCGGTATTTAAATCTTGTAACAGTGTTTCATACAGTTGTTTTTCGCGCGCCAGTGCTTTGTCGCCGGCACTAAGAATTTTGTCTTCAAACGCTTTAAGCTCGGGAATAATGTAGCGTTCCGCACCTTTCAGTGTTTGGCGGCGCACATAGTCCAGCGGCACTTGGTCGGCATTGGCGTGGGTGATTTCAATGTAATAACCATGTACGCGGTTATAGCCGACTTTTAAGCTGTTAATGCCGCTGCGTTCACGTTCGCGTTGCTCAAGATCCAGCAGGTATTGGCCGGCTTCGTTTTTGAGGTTATTCAGCTCATCCAGCTCGGCATCGTAACCGGCTTTAAAAACGCCGCCATCACGCAATAACATGGGCGGATTTTCAACAATTGCGCGTTCAAGCATTGCCGCCAAGCCTGGAAATTGGCTAATGCGTT
>DIJW01000053.1 GCA_002421475.1 Thiomicrospira sp. UBA5634
ATGCATCAAGTTTTGACCAAGGCGGGCCAATGGCGCGCAGTGCTGAGGATAACGCTTGGTTGTTAAATGCAATGGTGAGTTTTGATCAACGTGATTCAACCAGCTTAAAAATGCCACAAGTGGACTATAAAGCCGGCTTAAATGATTCGCTTAAAGGTTTGCGTATTGGCATGCCAAAAGAATATTTTGGTGAGGGCCTTGATCCAGAAGTGGCGAAATTGATCCGCACTGCGATCAGTGAGCTGGAAAAACAAGGCGCGATTATTGTTGAGGTGAGTTTGCCG
This sequence comes from Thiomicrospira sp. UBA5634, assembly GCA_002421475.1. Taxonomy (GTDB): domain Bacteria; phylum Pseudomonadota; class Gammaproteobacteria; order Thiomicrospirales; family Thiomicrospiraceae; genus Thiomicrospira. Next base: position 285 of record DIJW01000053.1, read on the forward strand.
AATCAGAATCTAGCTGTGCCTGCCTATTATGTGTTGGCTCCTGCGGAGGCTTCTTCAAACTTATCGCGTTTTGATGGTGTGCGTTATGGTCATCGTTGCGAGAATCCGCGTGATTTGAAAGATTTATATATGCGTTCACGTGCTGAGGGTTTTGGTGCGGAAGTTAAACGTCGGATTATGGTGGGGGCTTATGCGTTGTCAGCCGGTTATTACGATGCCTATTATTTAAAAGCGCAAAAAGTACGTCGTTTGGTGCGTGATGATTTTACGCGCGCGTTTGAACAATGTGACGTGATTGTTGGGCCGGTTGCACCAACAGCGGCGTTTAATTTAGGCGAAAAAACCGATGATCCGATCAGTATGTATCTTGCTGATTTGTATACTATTCCGGTGAATTTGGCCGGTTTGCCGGCTATGTCTGTGCCCGCCGGATTTGTTAACCAGCGTCCGGTGGGTTTGCATTTGATCGGGCCATATTACAGTGAAGCTAAACTGCTGAATGTAGCGCATCAATATCAACAACAAACAGATTGGCATCTACAAATGCCAGCAATGGCTGATGTGAGTGGGAGAACATAATGCGTTGGGAAACTGTAATAGGACTAGAGATTCACGCCCAGTTGGCGACAAACTCGAAAATTTTTTCTGCGGCGTCTACCGCTTACGGCGCACAACCAAACACTCAGGCTTGTGCAGTTGATTTAGCTTTGCCGGGTGTATTGCCGGTATTAAATAAACGTGCAGTAGAAATGGCGATTCGTTTTGGTTTAGCCGTTGGGGCTGTTATCCCGCCAAAATCAGTGTTTGCGCGTAAAAACTATTTTTATCCCGACTCACCTAAAGGTTATCAAATTTCGCAGTTTGAGTTACCGGTGGTCTCAACCGGTTCAATTGAAATTGAAGTCGAAGGTGTAAAAAAAGTGATCGGTATCACGCGTGCGCATTTGGAGGAAGATGCCGGCAAATCGTTACATGAAGATTTTCATGGCATGACCGGTATTGACCTTAATCGCGCCGGTACACCTTTGCTGGAAATTGTTTCCGAGCCGGATATGCGTTCTGCTGCTGATGCCATTGCGTATGCCAAAGCCTTGCATGAGCTGGTGCAGTTTATCGGAATTTGTGACGGTAATATGCAAGAAGGTTCATTCCGTGTGGATGTTAACGTATCTGTCCGTCGTCCTGGCGAGCCTTTTGGTACACGTACTGAACTAAAAAATATTAACTCATTCCGTTTTATTGAAAAAGCGATCGCGTATGAAGTTGAGCGCCATATTGATATTTTGGAATCGGGCGGCAAAATTATTCAAGAAACACGTTTGTATGATGCTGAACGTGACGAAACACGTTCAATGCGTGCAAAAGAAGAAGCGAACGATTACCGTTATTTCCCTGATCCTGACTTGTTGCCGGTGATGATTACGGCAGAAGAGATTGAAGCAGTACGCGCTACTTTGCCGGAGTTGCCGGCGCAAATGCGACAACGCCTAGTGAATGATTATGGGCTGTCGGATTATGATGCGAATTTGTTAACCAGTTCTCCTCAAATGGCGCAGTATTTTGAGAGGCTGGTTGCGACGGTCGGTGGTGAAGCCAAGCAATGCGCTAATTGGATAACCGGTGATTTGGCAAAGGCACTTAATCGCGATGGATTAGATGTTGCGCAAAGCCCGGTTGATGCAGTTGCATTAGGTGGTTTGATAAAACGTATCGTTGATAACACGATTTCCGGCAAAATTGCTAAACAGGTGTTTGATGCAATGTGGTCGGGTGAAGGTTCTGCTGATGACGTGATTGCAGCCAAAGGTTTAAAACAAATCACGGATAGCAGCGCTATTGAAAAAATTGTGGATGATGTGTTGGCGGCGAATGCCGGTCAAGTTGAAGCTTATAAAAATGGCCAGGATAAGTTGTTCGGTTTCTTTGTCGGTCAGGTGATGAAGTTGTCGCAAGGCCAAGCAAACCCGGCTCAAGTAAATAGTTTACTGAAACAAAAATTAAGTTAACCAAGCGAAAAAATTAATGAAAAAAGATTGAATCTTGCCGGATTCAATCTTGAAACATCATAAAAAATCTTTATATTAGTGCTAGGTAAATTTTTATCGGCGTTTTAATCAGGAGGATCAAAATCCATGAAACGTATAGGCTTATTTTTATTAACCAACATTGCAGTTATTGCTGTTGCATCGATTGTATTAAGTTTGCTGGGTGTGGGTTCAACTTTACAAGCAAATGGCGTTGACCTTGATTTAGGCAACTTGTTGGCATTTGCGGCGGTGTTTGGTTTTGCAGGTTCGTTTGTGTCTTTGGCGCTGTCGAAGTTTATGGCGAAAAAAATGACCGGTGCACAAGTCATTGAGAGCCCACGTAATGCGGATGAAAAATGGTTGGTTGATACCGTTCGTGCTCAAGCCGCTAAAGCGGGTATCGGTATGCCTGAAGTCGCTATTTATGATGCGCCAAGTCCAAATGCGTTTGCCACCGGGATGACTAAAAATAGCGCACTAGTGGCGGTTTCAACCGGTTTGTTACGTCAAATGACGCGTAATGAAGTGGAAGCGGTATTGGGGCACGAAGTGGCGCACATTGCCAATGGCGACATGATTACGATGGCTTTATTGCAAGGTGTTGTAAACACGTTTGTTATTTTCTTTGCTCGTGTTGCCGGTCATTTTGTTGACCGCGTGATCTTAAAAAATGAAGAAGGTCACGGTATAGGTTATTTTGTGGCTTCATTTATTTTTGAAATCATTTTCGGGATTTTGGCAAGCATGATTACTATGTGGTTCTCGCGTCGTCGTGAGTTTCATGCTGATAACGGTGGGGCTTATCTTGCCGGTAAAGAAAATATGATTGCGGCGTTACGTCGTTTACAAATGATGCAGCCGGGCGAGTTGCCTGATCAATTGGCTGCGTTTGGTATTTCGGATCGTCCAAGTAAGTTTGGCATGTTGTTTATGTCGCATCCGCCATTAGAAGAGCGTATTGCGGCATTGGAAGCAACACGTCAAGAAGAGTTAAAAGTCGCTTAATTGGATTAGCCACTGGATCACCACCAGGCCCGGTGGTTCAGTTTAAGCAATGAAAACCCCGCTTTAGCAGTTGTTAAAGCGGGGTTTTTTTATGTCTACGAAAAAAATCTGATTTTGTGATTGTTTGTGGTGATACGAAAATTAGGTCAAACGACTTTGTGCTTCGGCCTGAATGCGTTTAATCATATGGTATAAACCGGTAGAGCGATTGGGTGACAGGTGTTGGAGTAATCCTGTTTGGGCTAGGAAATCCAACGGCATATTAATAATTTCTTCCGGTGTACGACCTGAATACACCCGCAATAGTAACGCAATCAAACCGGCGACAATCGCAGCATCACTGCTGGCTTGCAGATACAAACGCCCGTCACGTTCTTCGATATGAATCCAAACTTGAGATTGACAGCCATGAATGCGATTTTCTTCTGTTTTGAAATCTTCCGGCAGTGTTTGAAGCTGCTTACCCATGTCGATAATATATTTATAGCGATCTTTCCAGTTATCAAAATGGTTTAAACGTTTGATTAAATCGGCTTGGACGTCTGCAATACTGGGCTGCACGGTCAATTCCTTGTGAAAATAAAAGAGTTAATTTTAACTGATCTTTAGATTGAGCGCATGCTGGATGTTATCCGTTGTTGGGGACGTGTTTTTTACATCAGGCTAACAACTGATGAATTTATCAACGACGGGTGTAAACTCTTGCTAAAATGGCATTTTTACTATTGTTCATAATGTGCCAATGATGCAAAACCTCTTCCGAAAATTCCGTCGTTTCTTCAGTAAGAAACCGAATTACACACGTTCGATATCCGATCAAGCGGTACGTATTTCACGTGATGACCATGAAATTTCCCGCCAACATATTGATAAATCAGCGCTTGATGTACTGTATAGCTTAAAACGCGCCGGTTATGAGGCTTATCTTGTCGGCGGTGGTGTACGTGATTTATTGCTAGGTTTAGAACCCAAAGATTTTGATGTGGTGACTAATGCTTCACCGGATGAAATCAAAGCAGTTTTTAAACATCGTTGTCAGTTGATTGGGCGTCGTTTCCGTTTGGCACATGTTCGGTTTGGTCGACAAGTGATTGAGGTGGCTACTTTTCGCGGTGAAGAAGATGGATCGGAGCGTCAAGTTGATGCAGCTGGTCGTTTAATTCGCGACAATGTGTATGGTTCGATGGATGAGGATGTTTGGCGTCGCGACTTTACCGTTAACGCCTTGTATTATGACATTACCGATTTTTCGTTGGTGGATTATGTTGAAGGCTTGGATGATCTAGACGATGGTTTATTACGCCTGATTGGTGATCCTGAAACACGTTACCGCGAAGACCCGGTTCGTATGATTCGTGCAATACGTTTTGCTGCGAAACTTGGTTTTGCGATTGAGCCGGCAACAGAAAAACCCTTGTTTCATTTAGGGCCGTTATTAGAAGACGTGTCGCATGCGCGTATGTTTGAGGAAGTGCTGAAATTATTCCACAGTGGCGTTGCCGTTGAGGTGTTTGAAAAACTGCGCCACTATGATTTGTTCCGCCATCTGTTTCCGCTTACCGATGCAATGTTAACTACTGAGTTAGATCATTTTCCGCGTCGTTTAGTACTTGAGGCGCTCAAAAGTACCGATGCGCGAATCCAAGAAGATAAACCGGTGAATCCGGCCTTTCTTTTTGCCGCGTTATTATGGGAGCCAATGTTGCAGCGTATGCAAAAACACTTGGCTGGCGGCATGATTGAGCAAGATGCATTATATGCCGCTGCCAATGATGTGATTGAACAGCAGATTCGTCGTACGGCTATTCCGAAACGTTTTACCGCGCAAATGCGCGATATTTGGAATTTACAATTCCGTTTGCCAAAACGTTTTGGCGCACGTGCGCAACAGTTACGGGCACATCCACGTTTCCGCGCGGCGTATGACTTTATCGGTATTCGGGTTGCGGCGGGTGAAGACGAATTAGCGGAATTGTTTGATTGGTGGACAGCTTACCAAGAAAAAGATCCGTTAGAGCAAGTGGCGTTTGCAAATACGATGGAACGCCCCGCACGTCCAAAACGTCGCCGTAGTGGACGTAATTTTTATCGTCGTAAACGTGAAGACGGTTCGGATGAATGATGGTTGGGTGAGAGTGGCGATAGGCTTGGGAAGCAATCTCGATTCGCCTAAGTTACAAATTCAGCGGGCTTGTGCCACACTCCAATCATTAGCTAACACACGCTGGATAGGCGTTTCTGAGTTGGTCTTTTCTAAACCGCAAGGCCCACAAGATCAGCCGGATTTTGTTAATGCCGTTTGTGTTTTGGAAACCTTGTTAACTCCGATCGAGTTATTACATACCTTGCAACAAATTGAGCAATCGCAAGGGCGAATTAAAAAGCGCCATTGGGGTGAGCGGCTGATTGATTTGGATATTTTGTTGTATGGTGAGCAGCAGTTAGTTGAACCCGAATTAGTGATTCCGCACCCGCAGATAGCGCAACGCGATTTTGTCATATTGCCGCTGGCGCAGATTTGGCCTGATGCCATGATCCCCGGTGAGGGAAAAGTGACCGATGTATTAAAACGGTTAACGCAACATTTTGTGTTAACTCAGTCGCAAGAAGGTAAAGCATGAAACGAACCCTGTCTTATTTACAAAAACTCAAAACTCAAAAACAACCGATTGTATGTTTAACCGCTTACGATGCGGCTTTTGCTCACTGGGCCAATCAGGCAGAAGTCGATGTGCTGTTGGTCGGCGATTCGCTTGGCATGGTGGTGCAAGGACAGTCAAATACATTAGCGGTAACACTGGATGAGATGATTTATCACACCCGTTTGGTTCAGCGAGCTAACCACCAGGCCTGGTGTATTGCAGATTTGCCTTTTATGGCGGATAACTCATTGCAAAATGCGTTGGATAGCAGTGCGCGGCTGATTAAAGAGGCCGGGGCGGACATGGTTAAACTGGAAGGCGGTTTACGGGTTGTGCCGATTGTTGAAGCTTTAAGTGCACTAGGTGTGCCGGTCTGTGGCCATTTAGGTCTGTTGCCACAGTCAGTATTAAAAAAAGGCTACCGCGTACAGGGTCGGTTACAAGCGGAAGCAGAGCGTTTAATGAACGAGGCTTTGGCGCTTGAGGTAGCCGGTGCGGATATGCTGGTGTTGGAGTGCGTACCTTCAATATTGGCGAGTCAAATTTCACAAAGGTTACAGATTCCTGTCATTGGAATTGGCGCCGGCGTTGATACGGATGGGCAGGTGTTGGTGATGTATGACATTTTAGGTCTTACCGTTGGCAAAACGCCGAGTTTCAGCGAGAACTTTTTGGCGAAAACGGGCTCAATTGATGGTGCGATCGCGGCCTACGCGCAAGCGGTACGTAGCCGTGCGTTTCCGCAAGCACAGCATGAGATGAAGCCATGATTAGCTTGGATAACATAATCGCGTTAC
>DIJW01000005.1:0-1560 GCA_002421475.1 Thiomicrospira sp. UBA5634
CACCAGAAACTCAACATTAAAAATTAAAGACTCAACATTAAAAACATGGATTCCGAAACTCTACTCAAAACCCTAAAACACGCGCCTATCGAGCCAAACCAACGCTCGCTCGCGCAGCAGTTGGGTTTTAGTATTGGCAAAACCAACTACATTCTCAAAGCCCTGATCGAAAAAGGTCTGCTTAAGGCCGAACGTTTCGCCCATTCGGATAACAAACTTAATTATCGCTACGCCCTGACACCGCAAGGTATTCAAGAACGCATTCGCCTGACCGAAAAGTTCATTCAGCGCAAAAAACAAGAGTACGAACAACTCACCCAAGAACTTAAAGCATTAAAGTCAGATAAAGAGTCAAAGGGTTCAAAAACGTGAATCTAAGACAGTTGATTGCACAGGGCGAAAGCAACACGCTTGAATTCAAACAATCGTTCGACAAAGAAACGATTGAAACTGTCTGCGCGCTCTCCAATGCCAAAGGCGGGCAAATCCTGATAGGCGTAACTGACCAGGGCGAGTTAAAAGGCGTTCAAGTTTCCGATGAAACCATTCAGCAATACATCAATCAAATCAAAACCCAAACCGAACCAGGCCTGGTGGTGGATATCGAAGCACATCAAATAGACAATAAAACGCTATTAACTATCAAGGTCGGCGAATTTCCTATCAAACCCGTCAGCTTCAAAGGCCGATTCTACAAACGCAAAGCCAACAGTAACCACCAACTTAACCTAACCGAAATTGCCAATATGCACCTGCAATCCCTGCAACTTTCATGGGATGCCTATCCGGCGAGTGATACTAGGTTCAAAGACTTAGAGACACAAAAAGTCCAGAAATTTATTGAAAGGGTAAACCAAAAAGGGCGGTTTAGTTTAAACGGTACATTAGTGGAAAACCTATCAAAGCTTCAACTTCTAAAAGACGACCAGGTCACTCAGGCGGCTAAGTTACTTTTTGCTAAAGAGCAAAATACTTACAACATTCATATTGGTCGCTTTAAAACGCCGAGTATGATTATTGACGACAAAATGGTACGCGCCACACTGTTTGACGCGGTCGAAGAAACCATGCGCATTATTATTTCGCACCTCAAAGTTGCCTTTGAAATCACGGGCAAAAAAATCGAGCGCACTGAAATATTTGAATATCCTCTTGATGCGATACGCGAAATCGTTTTGAACTCAATTATCCATCGCGACTACACCAGCCCGGTCGATAACCAAATCAAAATTTTTGACCAAAAAATTGTTTTCTTTAACCCGGGAAAGCTCTACAGCGACCTAACCATCGAACAACTAAAAACCGATAGCTACCCATCGCGCACGCGAAACAAGCTCATTGCTGAAGCCTTTTACCTAACCGGTGACATCGAAAAATACGGCAGCGGCTATCAACGCATCCGCAAAGCCATTCAAGACTACCCAACCATGACGTTTCAATACGAAGAAAGTGGTGACGGCTATATGGTCACCCTCGGCTACAACCAACAAAAACAAACTACAGAAATGGTTGAGGGTGTAACCGAACAAGTAACTGAACAAGTAACCGAACAAGTAACCG
>DIJW01000005.1:1634-10930 GCA_002421475.1 Thiomicrospira sp. UBA5634
TAACCGAACAAGTAACCGAACAAGTCGAGCGGTTACTTAAAGTAGTTAATGAACAAGAAATAAATAGCCAAGAAATTATGAACCAACTTGGACTAAACCATCGCCCAACCTTTTTATACGACTACTTGCAACCCGCAATTAAACAAGGTTGGCTTGAAATGAAATACCCTGATTCGCCCAAAAGTCCAAAGCAAAAATACAGACTGAGCGACAAAGCAAAAAAATTAAAAATTGAAAATTAAGCATTCAAAATTACAACGTGGTGCGCCTAAAACGGGTGGCTACTACTCGATTAAAAACTAAAAATTCAGAACAAAAATTTATAATGAAGAACAGTCAAAACACTAAACTCAAAATCCTTGTCACAGGAGGAGCCGGGTTTATAGGCTCCGCAGTTGTTCGTCATATTATCAATGACACTGATTATGCCGTCGTTAATGTGGATAAACTCACCTATGCCGGAAACTTAGAGTCTCTAGCAAGTGTCAGCCAAAATCCGCGTTATGCGTTTGAACAGGTTGATATTTGCGATGCTGCAGCGTTAAAACGTGTGTTTAACCAACACCAACCGGATATTGTGATGCATCTGGCGGCCGAGTCACATGTCGATCGCTCGATTGACGGCCCGGGTGAATTTATTCAAACCAATATTGTCGGTACTTACACATTACTCGAACAAGCGCGTGCTTATTGGAATCAACTACAAGGTGATAAAAAAACCAACTTCCGTTTTCATCATATTTCAACCGACGAAGTCTATGGCGACTTGCCGCATCCTGATGAAACAACACTTGGTCATCCTGAACACAGTGAAGGATCTCCAGCAGATGGACAAGATTCTTCGTCTTCGCCTCAGAATGACAATAGGGTGTTACCGCTCTTCACAGAAGATACGGCCTACGCCCCGAGTTCACCCTACAGCGCCAGCAAAGCGGCATCTGATCATCTTGTTCGTGCTTGGTTGAGAACCTACGGACTACCTACATTAGTCACCAATTGCTCTAATAATTACGGCCCGTATCACTTCCCGGAAAAACTGATACCGCTGATGATTCTGAATGCCCTTGAAGGCAAACCCCTGCCTATTTACGGCAAAGGCAATCAAATCCGCGACTGGTTGTATGTCGCAGACCATGCTCGTGCATTGGTTTTAGTCGCCACCCAAGGAAAAGTAGGTGAAACCTATAACATCGGCGGCCACAACGAAAAACAAAACATCGAAGTTGTCACCACAATTTGCAGTATTATGGACGAGCTTGCCCCCATGCACGAACGCGGCTATTCACTCAACACTCAACACTCAACTCTCATAACTCACGTTAAAGACCGTCCCGGCCACGATATGCGCTATGCTATCGACGCCAGCAAAATCCAACGCGAACTCGGCTGGACGCCACAAGAAACCTTTGAATCCGGGATTCGTAAAACCGTACAATGGTATCTCGACAACCAGGCCTGGTGCCAACACGTCCAAGATGGTAGCTACCAAAGAGAAAGATTAGGAAGTAAACAATGAAAGGCATCATCCTAGCCGGTGGTTCCGGCACGCGACTTTATCCGATCACACGCGGTGTATCCAGAGAGAAATGATCGGTTTATAAGAGTTAAAATGTAATTTTTAATAGGGATTAAGTTTTCTATATTAATCCTTTTGGTTGTATTAGGTGTGCTAACGTTATGTTTATAAAGAAAGTTAGAAGGTTGTATCGTCCCCTTTGGATACGATTTCTTATGAAATGGGTCGATTTTAGATTTAACCATAATAAAAGATTAGATGTACATAAACACAAACTAAATTATGAGTTAATAGTGAGCCTTACATCTTATCCAGCAAGGTTTAAGAATCTTCATTTAACTTTGAAATGTCTATTAATGCAAACTGTCCAAGCTGATCGTGTAATACTTTGGGTTGCGCATGAAGATAAAGCTAAATTACCCGTTTCAGTTTTACGCCTTGAAAAGTTTGGTTTAGAAATTCGTACAACTGGCGATATTCGTTCTTATAAAAAATTAATTCCTGCATTAAAAATGTTTCCAAATGCAGGCTTTATTATTGTCGATGATGACTTATTTTATCCAAGAAATTTAATAGAGAATTTGTTAATCACTGCAGAAAAATTTTCGGGTAGCGCGGTGGCTGGAAGAGTTCATAGGGTAAGACGGGATGATTTTGGACAAGTATTACCTTATAAAAAATGGTATTGGAACAGTAATCTTCAGCAAAGCTCGGATAATTTCTACACAGGTTGTGGAGGGGCATTCTTCCCTCCGAACGCGTTTCATCCTGAAGTATTAAACCAGTCTAACTTCATGGAGTTAGCCCCCACCGCAGATGATGTTTGGTTTAACTGGATGTTAAAACTTAATCAAACGCCAGTTGTAAGTACTGAAAGTGAATTTGTTTTTTGGGATTGGCCGGATACACAATCCACTTCTTTACATAAAAAAAATGTTAGTGAGCATGGAAATGACAGACAAATAGCTAATATGGTTAAGCAATATGGTCAGTGCTATACATAACAAGTACAGAGGTTTTTTAACTTGAAGTATTTAACAAAGTTTTCTAATGATCAATTACTAGCACTGCTCTCAATGTCATTTATATTTTTTTCATTGGTAGCAACGCAGCTAGTCAATACAATGAATCTATTAATTTTTTTTATGGTAGTTTCACTATGGCTCGGTTCGACTAAACTGCATATAACAAGTGAAGTTAAGAAATGGAGTCTAATTGTTATTTTTGTATTTTGTCTGCTTGGATTAGTTCCCCTTATTTTTCACGATGCCAGCTTAGAGGTTTGGAAAAATGCATTTGATAAACAAGTTGCTGTAGCAGTTGCGGTAGTTTGTTTGTCAATTATTCTTTTAAAGTTAAAACCTAATGATTTTGTTTTATGGATTGGTATTTTGGGTAGTGCACTGGGTTTGATTCTGGTTGTTGGACTTGAATTTTATACAGTTGGTGATTTGGTTTTAGCAAATTACTATCGCTTTGGCGATTTGTATGGAACGAGCACATTAGTTTTTGGCATGATTGCAAATTTATTAACAGCCGTTTTTTTCGGTGGCGTGATGTGGGCAGTTAAACACAAGCAAGCCAAGCTAGCGTTAGTATTCCTTTTAAGTGTAATTTTTGCAATTTATAGTAGCTTGTTGACAGGTACAAGAGGGGCTTGGCTAGGCTTACCTGAAATCTTAATTGGTTGGGGGGTGTTTTTTTATTTTGCATATCTTAAAAGTAGACAGTGGCAAATTAAACTTGGCGTATTATCCCTTTTAATTATTATTTCTATTTTTTTGTTTAATGTTCTAGGTGATAAGGTTCAGCACAGAGTTGGATTAGCAATAGATGACGTTCAACAATATATTAAGGGAAACCCGGAAACCAGTATCGGTTTAAGGTTAGTTATGTATGAAGTAGCAATAAAGGAAGTCATTGAGCATCCTTTAGCTGGTGTGGGGCCTCATAATGTTGGACCAGCTTTAATGGATGGAACAAGACAAGTATTTCAAGAAAGGTTTGGTTTGAGCCGTGAAGGTTTTGATTCCTGGGATGTGCATAACCAATATTTACAAGAAGCCTTTTCTAAAGGGTTTTTGGGTGTTTTTTCGCTTGTATTCGTTCAATTATATTTATTATGGTTTTTCATTAAAAGAAGTTCAACTCAAAATATTTGGGCAACTACAGGTTTGATTTTCGTTATTGCATCATCTATTAATTTAATGAGTTATTCTTGGTTGCGTTTTCATGATGGCTTGTTTTTTTATTTTATTATTCTTACTTTATTGCTCTATGGCGCTTCGCGGACGCAAGATGAACAGAATACTTTCAAGCCGAATTTGAATATGGGTCACATATGAATTTTTTACCTTTTTTTTCAGTCATTATTCCCGTTTATAACAAAGAACTACATATTGAGCGAGCATTAAAATCAGTTTTAAACCAATCATTTCAAAATTTTGAAGTCGTTGTGGTGTGTGATCCATCAACAGATGCAAGTAATGAAATAGTGCAAAAGTATCAATCCGAAACTGTGAGAATCTATCATCGTCAGGAGCCCGGTCCTGGTGGATATGCTGCGCGTAACTTAGGCATTCAAGAATCCAAGGGTGAATGGCTAGCATTTTTGGATGCAGATGATGAATGGCTACCTGATCATTTACAAAAGGTTCATGATTCGGTTATGCAATACCCCCATATCAGCGTGATTAGTTGTGGATGGAATAATATTGGTGATAAAAAAACTCACATGGATAAATATTATCGAAATTTTCATGCAAATGGGACACATGAGGTAAGTCTTACGCGTTATTTAGAGCAAGGGCTACATGGTAAAAGACCTATACATACTAGTGTCGCCTGCATAAAGAACCATTCACCAATCAATGATGAACTTTTCATTATTCACCCTGAAGTTAAACGTGGTGGAGACTTATTTGCTTGGCTAAAATTGATGTGTTTTTACAAGAAGATGCTTTGGAGTAATCATGTAGGTGCGAAATATTTTACCAATGCAACGAATATGGTAACCAAATCAGCGTCATCAACAGGTTACTTAATGAGTTCTGAAACGCTAAAAAAATTAAGCGCCAATCTGAATGGACGAGAGAAAAAGTTATTGCAACAATACCTTAATAGATGGTTAAGAAATGATTGGAAATCCAATATTCATCGGGGTTGTTCAAATTTCAACTTAGGATCTGCGTTGCATTGGAAAGGTGACTTTCTTTACGCATTGGCTTTGTATATTACAACCGTTTGGCCACAAAACTTGAGAAAGTTGTTAGGTGGCAGCGGTAAAAAAACATAAAGAAGAAGTTAAATGCATTGGCTTAAATATTTAAACAACTATAAAAAGCCCAAGAGCGGCAATGAACGTTTATTTATGACTATTTTGTGTCGTAATGAAGTGGATATTATTGGCGCAAATATTAAAACCCACGCGGCATTGGGTGTGGATACATTTATTGTGATGGATAATGGCTCAACTGATGGTACGCGTGAGTTGCTGGATGAATTAGCGAAAGATTATCAGGTTGTAATTATTGATCAACCGTCGCAAACCTATCAGCAAGCATTATGGATGAAACAATTGGTTCATAAAGCGCGAGACTTAGGTGCGGATTGGGTAATCAGTAACGATGCGGATGAGTTTTGGATACCGCAGGATTCCGCTAAAACGTTAAAAGATTATTTAAATTATGCGGACTCGGTTGTTACGGTGCCGAAAAGTAACGTACTGCTTACGGAAGAATCATTGCGTGATGACTTTCATTTTTCTCAGCTAAAATTACGCATCAAATATCCGGTGCGTTATCCTCTTGAAGCGAGAGTTGGCGAGCAAAATATTTCGATTTTCTTTAATGAAACACCGGCTAAGGTGATTGTTAATCCGCATGGTTTTATAAAAATTAGCGGGGGTAATCACCGCGCTAAACATATCGGTAATCCCATGAGCGGAAGAGTTGAGAACGGTATTCGGGTTTATCATTATCCGGTGCGATCATGGGCGCATTTTGAAGAGTCGATCAAACACCGTCGTGAATTGTTAAAAAACCCCAATGCTAAAATGGGGCAACACTATCGTCGCTGGGTAAAGCTGCTTGATGAAGGCTCGTTATACCAAGAGTATCAGCGTTTTGTTATTCCAAATAATGATATTCCGGTGCTAAAAAAATATGGATTGGTGGCAGAAGACAATCTTCCGAGTTTAAGAATAAAGGTATAAAACAATGAAAATTGCTGTAGCTGGAACAGGGTATGTTGGTCTGTCGTTAGCGGTGTTGTTGGCGCAGCATCATGAAGTGGTAGCGCTGGATATTATTAAGGAAAAAATTGATTTACTTAATAATAAAAAGTCACCGATTGTCGATGCCGAAATTGAAGATTTTCTGGCGAATAAACCTCTTAACTTAACCGCGACGTTGGATAAAAACCAGGCCTATCAAGGCGCGGAATTTGTGGTGATTGCTACACCGACGGATTACGACACCGAGACCAATACCTTTAATACTAAATCCGTTGAAGCAGTCATTAAAGATGTTTTGGTGATTAATCCAAGCGCGATAATGGTCATTAAATCGACTATTCCGGTCGGTTACACCAACGCTGTTAAAGCCAAATTTAACACCGACAATATTCTGTTTTCGCCTGAATTTCTGCGCGAAGGCAAAGCACTTTGGGATAACTTGTATCCTTCACGTATTGTGATGGGTGAACAGTCAGAGCGTGCTAAAACGTTTGCTAATTTATTGGTAGAAGGTGCGGCGAAGCCGGCAAAAGACATCCCGGTGCTTTTTACCGACTCTACTGAAGCCGAAGCGATTAAGCTATTTTCAAACACTTATTTAGCTTTGCGGGTGGCGTATTTTAACGAGTTGGATACCTATTGCGAAACCCACGGTTTAAGCACCAAACAAGTGATTGAAGGCGTTGGCCTTGACCCACGTATCGGCAACCATTACAACAACCCGAGTTTTGGTTATGGCGGCTATTGTCTGCCCAAAGATACCAAGCAATTGTTGGCCAATTATAATGATGTGCCGCAAAACATTATCCAAGCGATAGTGCAATCGAATACCACTCGCAAAGATTTTATTGCCGATCAGATCATTAAACGCAAACCCAAAACAGTGGGTATTTTCCGTTTGGTTATGAAGCAGGGATCAGACAATTTCCGCGCCAGTGCGATTCAAGGCGTGATGAAACGGATTAAAGCCAAAGGCATTCCGGTAGTGATTTATGAACCGGTTTTAACAGAAGCGGGCGAAACTGAGTTTTATCACTCAAAAGTGATTACTGATTTTAATGAGTTCAAAAAAATGTCAGACGTTATTATCGCCAACCGCCTCACCGACGACCTGCTGGATGTACAGGGCAAGGTGTATACTAGAGACTTGTTCGGAAAAGACTGATTACAGTGATGAATTTTAAGTTGTGAGTGTTGAGTTTTGAGAGATGAAAACAATGTGCTAAGTAAGGCGTTTTCGTTCGCGGTGAGAGTTGTTAAGTTGTATCAGTTTTTGTCGAAAGAACATAAAGAATATGTTTTATCAAAACAATTGCTGAGATCAGGTACGTCAGTAGGGGCAAATATAAATGAAGCGCAAGCGGGGCAGAGTAAAGCCGATTTTATTGCCAAAATGAGTATTGCAAGCAAAGAAGCAAGAGAAACCAAATATTGGATAGAGCTTCTTTGTGAAACTACCTATTTAGATAAAAATGAAATGCATGTTCAAACGCTCCTAGAACAAAACGAAGAACTCATTAACATTCTAACCAGTATCGTAAAAAGTGCTCAACAAAATATAAAAACGAAAATATGAAACAAACAACTCAAAACTCAACATTAAACATTCTCATCACCGGCGCCGCAGGCTTTATCGGTTTTCACCTTATCCAAGCACTTAAACCGTTCGGTCACAACATTGTCGGTATCGATAACCTAAACGACTACTACGATCCGCAGCTAAAACTCGACCGCCTAAAGGCTCTTGGACTTGATAAAGCCTGTATTGATCAATTGCTAGATTCTTCGGCTTTGCCTCAGAATGACAAAGTATGTCATCCTGAACGAAGTGAAGGATCTTTAACATTCCAAAAACTCGATTTAGCTGACCGTGAAGGTGTTGCGCAGTTATTCAACGACCACAAATTCGACATCGTCGTTAACCTTGGCGCCCAAGCCGGTGTGCGTTATTCAATCGAAAACCCGCATGCCTATGTTGATTCTAATTTAGTGGGCTTTGTGAATATCCTAGAAGGCTGCCGACACAGCAAAGTCAAACACCTAGTCTACGCCAGCTCCAGCTCAGTTTATGGCATGAACATCAAACAACCTTTTAGCACCGATGACCGTGTTGATTACCCAATCAGCTTGTATGCCGCGACTAAAAAATCCAACGAACTGATGGCGCACACTTACAGCCACCTTTACGGCATTCCAACCACCGGGCTACGATTCTTCACTGTTTATGGCCCTTATGGTCGTCCCGATATGGCGTATTTTTCGTTCACCAAAAAAATCCTCAATGGCGAAACCATCGACGTATTTAATAATGGTGAAATGCAACGCGACTTCACCTACATTGATGACATAGTAGAAGGCATTGTTCGCGTCATGGAATGCCCCCCTGAAGCTACCAAAGGTGGCCAGCCACTCAACACTCAAAACTCACAACTCAACACTGCCGCTCCGGCCCCATACAAAATTTATAACATCGGCAATAACCAGCCCATAACCCTACGCCGTTTTATCACCGCCATAGAAACCGCTACCGGTAAAAAAGCCAAAGAAAACCTGCTGTCGATGCAACCCGGTGATGTGCCGGCTACCTACGCAGACGTTGACCAACTGATCGCCGACACCGGTTTTAAACCGTCAACAACCATCGAAGAGGGTATCGCAAAATTTGTCGAATGGTACAAAAGCTATTATCAAAAATAGTCTGAAAATAATGACGTTAAGAAACAAATAAGAACAATTTTTGGAGGAAAAATGCAGAATCAGCAACCAATGAATTATCAAGACGACGAAATAGACCTATTTGAGTTATTTCAAACCTTATGGCAACAAAAATGGTTGATTTTAACAACGACCATTGTTGCGCCATTATTGGCGTATGTTTTTACAGTCAGTAAGCCTGTTAACCCTGATGTTTTTCAAGCTAAGGCTTTGATCGAAATTGGCACCTATGCTACTGAAATGGGTGAGTTACACCAGATTGAGCGCTCACAAGATTTAGCTTTAATTATCGGTGAGCAGTTGGGTGTAACAGTATCTATTCCAAAAACATCAATGAAATTATTAGAAATTCAAACATCTAGTGTGAATCAGAATGAAGCTGAAACAAAATTAGAGTCGGCTATTAATTTTGTGATTTCTCGGCACGAGAAATACGCCGCCTCGCAACTTAAAGCAAATGTGATTCAGCCGACGCAAGTTGTTGGCGAGTCCAAAGTTATTCGTGTGTCACCTAAAGATAAATTAAATCTCATCCTCGCAGTTGCTTTTGTTTTAGGCGGCATGTTGGGCGTGTTTATTGCCCTTATTCGTTCCGCAATTCGCAAGCGCAAACTACAAACTGCTTAAATCCATAAGGTTCTTACCCAAGCACCAGGCCTGGTGCTTGGTGTTTCTGTATAAAATATTTACAAAAAATAACCAGGTTATTCTCCGTTTGCTGGTGTAGAATTCCCCCAGTATTCAAAAATTGAACAAACCAAATGGCAGACCAAAACGCAGGCCGTAGGTCGGGCTTCAGTCCGACAAAACACCAGAAACTCAACATTAAAA
>DIJW01000079.1 GCA_002421475.1 Thiomicrospira sp. UBA5634
GCGCGAATGCCTTTGCCCATGAATCGGGTATTCATCAAGACGGTGTGTTAAAGCACCGTGAAACTTATGAAATCATGCGCGCCGAAGATGTCGGCTGGAGTACCAATAAAATGGTATTGGGGAAACATTCCGGTCGTAATGCATTCCGTACGCGGTTACAAGAGATGGGCATTGAGTTTGAAACCGAACAGCAACTGAACGATGCGTTTGTGCGTTTTAAAGAGTTAGCGGATCGCAAGCATGAAATCTATGATGAGGATTTACAAGCTTTAGTAACGGATGCAAATAATGAGCGAATTGAAAATGAAATGATTCGCTTAGTGGCATTAAAAGTATCCACCGAGATGGGGGAATCTCCGCATGCATGGTTAACGTTATGGGTAAATGGTGAAGAACACAGTGCGCAAGCCAAAGGCGGCGGAGTAGTTGATGCGACCTTTAAAGCGATTGAGCAGATTATTAAATCCGGTACAACGTTGGAGTTGTATTCGGTGAGTAATGTGACCAATGGCACGGATTCGTTGGGTGAGACGACCGTTCGGTTAGAAAAAGGCGGTCGTATTGTAAATGGTCAAGGTTCCGACACCGATATCGTTACCGCTTCAGCTAAGGCTTATATTAATGCGCTGAACAAGTTTTCAATGGATGACAATAAAGCGCATCCGCAACGCGAAGAAACGATCTAAATTTGTATGACAAGCCTCAAGGTCGGTGCAGAAGTTTGGTCAGGGTTGGGCATTACTCCCTGGACAACTCGCGCCGATTTTTCATTTAATCAACAGCAGACTGTCTCTAGCGCAGATTCAATTGCGGTTGATTCTTCTTCAGCTGAGTTAGATAAGCAAGATAATATGAACACATCCCCACGCTGGGTCATTATTGGCTCAGGTCTCAATGCAATTTGGCAGCAAGCAGACCACCAGGCCTGGTTGTTGTGGCAAGCGATGATTCAATTTCATTTTACTAATCTTGACGCAATAACTTTTTACGATACCGATTTGATTGTTGGCGAACAAGCGTTGTTTGATGTGGTTGAACAGATTATCGAGCTTGATGTCGAGTGGGTTTATAGCATGGATTCTGAGCATGAACTGCATCACCAGCTTGCAGAAGGCGTGAATGTGATTACGTTGCCGAGTTTTGATGATATGTTGGCTCAACCCTTATTAAAACGCGAAGCGTATCAACGTTTGCTGCAGCCTGAGCTTTATTTAATGGCACAAGAGTTTTAAGGTGTTGTGGTGCTGAGTTATCTGCGTGTAATGGACGAAACTGATTTGGATTGGGTGATGGCAGTAGAAAAACGTTGTCAGCGTCAACCGTGGAGTCGTGATGGTTTTGTGCGCGCATTACACCAGGGGTTGAATTTTGTGATTTGTGATGCGGATGATCGGCGTTTGGGTTATAGCTGTTTGTTGCCGGTGCTGGATGAATTACATTTATTAAACATAACAGTGGCGGCAGAATATCAGGGTCAAGGGATCGGTAAACAAACCATGCAGGCTTTGTTCAGTCGTTTTGAAGGCACGCAATATGCTGTTATGTTGTTGGAAGTTCGCAAATCGAATAAAGCTGCTCGAGCGTTATATCAGTCCGTCGGTTTTGAACAGGATGGTATTAGAAAAAACTATTATCTGGTCGAAGACGGTAGTCGAGAAGATGCGATCTTATTGTCAAAACGCTTGGGATAACTAATGTTTAAGGATTGAATCGACACTACCAGGCCTGGTGGTGTCGATTGAGCTTGGTTGTTATTTACGCAATTCAGCTGGAATGGTTTGTGCAATGGTTTGTGCCATTTCCTTCATCAACTTAGGTGTGCAGGCTAATACATTACCGCTTTCTAAAGAGTTTTCAGTTCCGGCAAAGTCGGTACACAAACCACCGGCTTCTTGTACTAATAAAATCCCCGCTGCAATATCCCAAGGTTTTAAATTAAACTCCCAGTAACCATCAACGCGGCCAGCCGCCACATAAGCCAAATCTAATGCTGCTGACCCGGCGCGGCGAATACCGGCGGTATTTAGCATGAAAGATTTGAAGCTGGCTAGGTAGCTGTCAATATAATCGAATTCATAGTAAGGGAAACCCGTTGCCAACAACGCGTTTTTAAGTGTTTTTTGCTCGGTTACACGGATGCGACGATTGTTCAGGCGCGCACCGCCGCCACGGGTTGCGTGGAACATTTCATCACGCACCGGATCAAAAACAACCGCATGCATGAGTTTGCCTTTTTCACGCACCGCGATTGAAACCGAGAATTGCGGGAACTGATGTAGAAAATTAGTGGTGCCATCTAACGGATCAATAATCCATTCGAAATCCGACTTGGGTTTTTGGCGGCCGCTTTCTTCTGCCAGCACCCCATGATCCGGGTAATATTTATGGATAACTTTGATAATGGTTTGTTCAGCCATCTTGTCGACTTCGCTGACAAAGTTGTTCTTAGATTTTTCTTCAATAGTGAGCCGATCAATATTGTCTAAGTTACGCAAAATAACTTCGCCGGCTTCGCGAGCGGCCATCATTGCCACATTCAGAATAGGGTGCATGTTCAGTTCCAGATTTTAAAAGAGTGAGTTACGTTGGGCCAAGCATGAAAAACCACCAGGCCTGGTGTAAACTAGCCGGTCATTATAAACCAAATTGATGGAATGGACATGACAGATCAATATGCGCCACTGGCAAATATTAAAGTCGTTTTAGTTGAAACTTCACATCCGGGTAATATCGGCGGAGTGGCGCGTGCGATGAAAAATATGGGTTTGAGCCGTTTGGTTTTAGTTAATCCGGCGGAGTTTCCCAGTCAAGTTGCGTCCGCACGGGCTTCGGGCGCGGGAGATGTGTTGGCAGGCGTTGAGGTTTTTAGCAGTTTAGACGAGGCGGTTGCCGACTGCTCGTTGGTGATTGGAGCGAGTGCTCGTTTGCGTAAAGTGGCGTGGCCACAATTAGATGCGCGTGAAACGGCAAGCATGACGTTGGCAAAAATTGAGGGTGGCGTGGCGCTGATATTTGGCCGCGAAGATTCTGGTTTGACCAATGCGGAAATGGATCGCTGTCATTATTTGGCTCATATCCCGTCAAATCCCGATTACACCTCACTTAACATCGCCGCGGCGGTACAGGTGTTTGCCTATGAATGTCGCATGGCTTGTCAACCAAGCCTAGTGCAAAGTCAGGGTTATTGTCATGAGTTGGCGTCCAGTGAGTTAATGGAAGGCTTTTATAACCACTTACAGCAAGCGTTGCAGGATATTGAGTNNAGATTTACAAAAAAACGCGCGTTTTATGCGCCGTATGCGTCGGCTGTTTAATCGTAGTCAGCTAGACGTGAAAGAGGTTGATATATTGCGCGGTATTTTGACGGCGGCACAACGTCAAGCGCGTTTAGCGCACGAAACAAAAGCGGGGGCGGACGATGTTTAAACGGATTAGAGAAGATGTGAAATGCGTGTTTGAGCGAGATCCCGCCGCACGTAATTTATGGGATGTGTTTACAACTTATCCCGGCGTGCATGCAATTATTTGGCATCGTGCTGCGCATTTTTTATGGCATAAAGGGCTTAAATGGTTAGCGCGTTTTATTGCCACCGCCGCTCGTTGGTTTACCGGAATTGAAATCCATCCTGCAGCGCAAATTGGGCATCGCGTTTTTATTGACCACGGCATGGGGGTGGTGATTGGTGAAACGGCTGAAATTGGTGATGACTGTACCTTGTACCACGGTGTAACTTTGGGTGGAACCAGTTGGAAAGAAGGTAAACGCCATCCGACGTTAGGTGTGCGTGTTGTGGTGGGTGCTGGCGCGAAAATTCTGGGGCCAATTCACATTGGAGATGATGCCCGCGTCGGCTCTAATGCCGTCGTGGTCAAAGATGTGCCGGACGGCAAAACAGTGGTCGGAATTCCGGCGCGTGTTGTGCAGAAAACGACGGATAAACAACGCAAAAAACGCGAAGAAATGGCGCAAAAAATCGGCTTTGAGGCTTATGGCGTGACTCAAGATGCAGATGATCCGGTGGAGAAAGCAATCTACAGTTTGCTTGATCACGTGCAAGCGCAAGATGAGCGTTTGGCACAGTTGAGTCAAGAGATCGAGCGGTTGGGTGGTGCGCGTGTTGATATGCAGTTGCCGAAGCTGGATGATGTGGTGTTGGAACCTGATGACCCTGAGCAAGCTGCGCATCTGCATGTCGTGGCTGAATCTAAACATACGGATAGCAAATAATGCTCAATAGTTGAGTATTATGGTTGGTTATTATACAATCGTAGTCCATTTGTTATTAAGTTTGGATTAAACCGTATGAAACTGACATCTAAAGGTCGCTATGCCGTTACTGCCATGATTGACATAGCGTTAAATCAAGATGCAGGGCCAATCACTTTAGCTTTGATATCGCAGCGCCAGGATATTTCTTTATCGTATCTTGAACAATTGTTTGCGAAATTAAAAAAAGCAGGCCTGGTGAAAAGTGCTCGTGGACCGGGTGGTGGTTATCGTTTGAGCAGGGGAGCGACGGCTATTAGTATTAGCGATATTATCCATGCGGTGGATGAGAAGTTAGATGCGCGTAAGTGTGAGGGGCGGGCAAATTGCCAAGGCGGTACACAGTGTTTGTCGCATGAGTTGTGGTCGGATTTGAGTGAAATGATTGATCAGTTTTTAGGTCGTGTTACATTGCAGACATTGCTTGATAAGCGCCGCATCGGGCAAAAAATCGAATTGGTGGTTTAGGAGTATAGATATGTCAGTCATATTGACACAATCAGCTGCAGAGCGCGTTAAAAGCATGTTAGCTAAACGCGGACATGGTTTAGGTTTGCGCGTTGGCACTAAGGTTAGTGGGTGCGCCGGATTTGCGTATGTGGTTGATTATGCCGATGAGGTCGGTGATAACGATCAAGTATTTGAAAGTTTTGATGTAAAAGTAGTTGTGGATGAGAAAAGTTTAAAAAATATTGACGGCATGGAGATTGATTACGTCAAAGAAAGTTTGCTGAATGAAGGGTTTGATTTTAGAAACCCAAATGTGAAAGATGCATGTGGTTGCGGAGAATCCTTCACTGTTTAGTTTGGCCTCATAAATGGATTAATAAAACGAACCCCATTGTTGGGGTTTGTTTTTTTCTGCACCATCAAAACAGCGATCATCATTTGTGCAAAGGTGTTGTAGAGTTGTTAAAATAAACCCCTTTTTGAACCCGCAAGGAAATCCGATGTTTGAACAAACGCTTTCGATTATTAAACCTGATGCTGTCAGTAAAAATTTGATCGGTGAAATTATTCGGCGTTTCGAAGCACAGAACTTGCGCGTCGTTGCGGCTAAGATGCTTTGGCTAACGCCTGTACAAGCAGCAGGGTTTTATGCCGAACATGAGGGGCGTGAATTTTACGAGCCGTTAATTCAGTTTATGACGTCAGGCCCTTGTTTGGTTCAAGTATTGGCCGGTGAAGATGCGATTCAAAAAAACCGTCAAATTATGGGGGTTACCGACCCAACTAAAGCGGCTGCAGGCACTATTCGAGCAGATTTTGCAGAATCAACACGTTTGAATTGTGTACATGGCTCTGACTCAGTAGACAGCGCACGCCGCGAAATAAGTTACTTTTTTAGTCAAACAGAGTTGTTTGCGCGTTAATTTCTGCATGCTCTGGGTTTAGCGTTCATTTTTTAAAGTTGGCATCATGGTACAGACGGCAGAAAAAACAGATTTATTAGGGATGGACCGAGAAGCGCTGGAAGCGTTTTTTGCTGAGCTTGGTGAAAAGCCGTTTCGTGCCGTGCAGGTGATGAAGTGGATTCATCAGTTGGGTGTCAGTGATTTTGATGACATGACAAATGTCAGTAAAGCCTTGCGTGACAAACTAAAGCAAGTAGCGCAAATTCGAACACCTAAAATTGTTGCGGAACAGCATTCTGCCGACGGTACCATTAAATGGGTGCTGGAAGTTGATCATCATAATTGTATTGAGACGGTGTTTATTCCGGAAGCAGATCGCGGAACATTATGCATTTCGTCACAAGTTGGTTGTGCGTTAGAGTGCAGTTTTTGCTCAACCGCTCAGCAAGGCTTTAATCGTAATCTGGAAAACTGGGAAATTATTGCGCAAATGTGGGTGGCCAATAAAGCGCTTGGCGTTACTCCGCGTGATGAGCGAGTCATCAGTAACGTTGTTTTTATGGGCATGGGGGAGCCATTGTTAAATGTCACGCATGTTTTCCCCGCAGCTCGCATATTGATGGACGACAATGCTTACGGCTTATCTAAGCGCCGCGTTACCATCAGTACCGCCGGTGTTGTACCTGCGATTGATAAGTTACGGGAAGAAGTGGATGTGAGTTTAGCCATATCTTTACATGCGCCGAATAATGCATTGCGTGATCAATTGGTGCCAATTAATCAGAAGTATCCGTTGGAAGTCTTGATGCCGGCGTTATTTCGTTATGTTGAGGGCGGTAACTCAAAAAAACATATTACGGTTGAATATGTGATGCTGGATGGCATTAATGACCGATTGGAACATGCGGATCAATTAGTGAAATTGGTTAAAGATTTGCCGTCGAAGATTAATTTAATCCCATTTAATCCGTTCCCAAATACTGATTACAAACGCTCATCGAATAATGCTGTTCATCGTTTTCAAGCGCGGCTTAAAGAGGCCGGATTAAATTGCACCGTGCGTAAAACACGTGGGGATGATATTGATGCTGCATGCGGGCAACTAGCAGGAAAAGTAAAAGATCGAACCAAGCGTACCGTACATCGTGTCGATTTGAATGATGTTAAGGTTCGTGCCGAGTCAATCGCGCCGATAGAGCTTTAAGTTTTTAGGCGCTGCAAAAAGGATTTACTTATGCAGACCGAATCGAATACAAAACCGCAAGTTTTTTCTGAGTATTTACGCCGTAAGCGGCTAGAAAAAAAATTGACCTTGGAGCAAGTTGCTGAAAGGTTAAAGTTATCCCCGGCGCGCTTAGAGACTTTAGAAAAAATAACATCAATTAGTGAGTTGACGTCGTTTGAGCGCGGGCATTTACGCAACTATGCCGCGTTGCTGGAGGTGGATATATCACCGTTTGAACTTGAGGTTTCCGAGGCTCGTAATGTTGCATCGGATTTGAAATCGGTCGAGCAGCAGGATCTTGTAATGGAGCCAGTTGAGATGAGTAAACGCATTGTCTGGACGGTCGTGATTTTACTGTTATTGGCAGCAAGCTATTTTATTGTGATCGAGTTGATTGAAATGAGTAACACGGAACGTGTCGATCTTCCCGCATTGAATATTCAAAATATTGAACTTGAGTCATCCGAGTTGATTAACCATCCGTTGGAAATTAACCCGGAAACTGATGCCCCTACAGGCGCAGAAAAACCATAGGAAGTTACATGGCAAAACAGATTAACGCCATTCGTGGAATGAATGATGTATATGGACAAAATGCTCTTGCGTTTAATGATGTAGTGTACACCGCTGAGCAAGTATTATTTCAGTATGGGTATCAGCCGATTCGGTTGCCGATTGTCGAAAAAACGGAATTGTTTGCCCGTTCAATCGGTGAAGTGACGGATATCGTCGAAAAGGAAATGTATACCTTTGAAGACCGCAACGGTGACAGCTTATCGTTACGCCCGGAAGGAACGGCGGGTTGTGTGCGTGCAATGATTGAAAACGGTTTGATCCATAATCAAATTCAAAAATTATATTACAGCGGCCCGATGTTTCGTCATGAACGTCCACAGAAAGGACGTTATCGCCAATTTCATCAGTTTGGGGTTGAAGTGTTTGGTTTGAATGGACCGGATATAGATGTGGAATTAATTGCCTTGAGTGCTCGCATTTGGGAGCAACTCGGCATTGAAGGTTTAGAGTTACAAATTAACTCGCTGGGGAGTCAGCAGGCACGTTTAGCTTACCGTGAACAATTGGTCGGTTATTTGACTTCACGTTTGGATGAATTGGATGAGGATAGTCGTCGTCGTCTAACCACCAATCCATTACGCGTGTTGGATACTAAAAATCCGGACATGCAAGATGTGGTGGCAAAAGCGCCTAAATTGATGGACGCGCTGGATGACGAGTCAAAACAGCATTTTGAACAGCTATGCGCGCACTTGGAAGACTTGGGGATCGAATATGTCGTAAACCCAAATTTGGTGCGCGGTTTGGATTATTACAATCGCACCGTATTTGAATGGGTAAGCAAAGACCTTGGAGCGCAGGGAACGGTATGTGCCGGTGGTCGTTATGACGGTTTAGTTGAACAAATTGGCGGTAAGCCGACTCCGGCCGTCGGTTTTGCATTAGGTATCGAGCGTTTAATGGCCTTGTTGATAGATCAACAAACTGTTAATGAAGAAGTGCCGGCGGACATTTTTATGGTGTTATCCGGTGAACAAGTACAACGACCAGGCCTGGTGCTGGCCGAAATGTTGCGTGATTCTTTGCCTGAATTGAGTGTGCAGATGAACTGTGGCGGCGGCAGTTTTAAAAGTCAGTTCAAAAAGGCAGACAAGTCCGGCGCGGCTTATGCCATTATTTTAGGCGATGATGAAGTCGCGCAACGTCAGGTAACGATCAAACCGTTACGTGACACAACAGAACAACATTCACTGGCTTGGGATGAGTTGGTGAACTTTTTTTCACAACGGATACAAAAGGGTGAATTATGAGTCGTTACGATAGCGAACAAGAACAAATTGATGCGATTAAAGCTTGGTGGGCAAAAAACGGCACGATGTTACTGAGCGGTATTTTAATTGTAGCGATTGCGTTTGCCGGTTGGCGTTATTGGCAGTCGTATCAGCAGACACAAGCGGCAAATGCATCGGCTTTGTATGAAGTGCTCGAAATGACCAATAGTAATGGCACTTTTGGTGAAGTGGCGCGTGAAGCACGTAAGTTATTGCAAGACCAGCCTGCTAGTCCGTATGCCGGCGGGGCAGCGTTAATGTTGGCGCAGTTTCATTGGGAAAAAGCCGAAACAGATGACGCTATCGACATGTTGCAGTGGATTTTGGACAGCAAACAGTCAGTGCAAATTAAACAGGTTGCTGCGTTACGTTTAGCGCGTGTACAAACGGAGCTGAAAGAATATGCTGCGGCACAAAACACATTAAATGAGTTGGCGGCACAATCGATTGAACCAACCCAGCAGGCGAATGTTGATTATGCGTTGGCGATGTTAGCTTTGGCACAACAAGAAAATGCAACAGCGTTAGAAGCGTTTAAACGTGTGATTGATAATCAAGCAGGCTCAGCTGATTTACGTAACTTAGCGCAATTACTAATGGATGATTTGGCTCAATAATGAAATCGCCTTTTTTGATATTTTGGTTATTGTTGGTTGCGCTATTATTACAGGGTTGTGGTTCATCCGGTAAAACCGTGCGTATTCCGACAGAGTTAATGCCGATAACCAGCGATTATGATATGCAGTTTGCTTGGCAAGTTGGCCTAGGCAAAATGAGTGCTGCAGACGCGAAAGGCTTAAATATTGCCCTTGATAGTAAACGACTTTTTGTGGCATCAGCCGCCGGTGATTTGATGGCGTTACATAAAACAAATCAAGCGCGTTTTACGGATCAAGTTATTTGGCATATTAAGTATGAAGCACGCATTACCTCAGGCCCGTTGCTACATGACAATCAGTTATTTATTGGTACCAGTAAAGGTGATGTATTTGCGTTATCGGCGGATAATGGGCAGATTATTTGGCAAGCCCAACTTAACAGCGAGCTGGTAAGTTTGCCGGTATTGGCGGATGGTCGCTTATTTGTCCGCACCAATGATGGCCGAGTGTTGGCGTTAAATGCGCTTAATGGTGATGTGGTATGGACTGCCGAACACCAATTGCCCAATTTATTTTTGCGCGGTGCGGCAGCAGTACTGGTCGAGAATGGCGTGTTATATGTGGGACGCGAGAGTGGTTTTGTCGAAGCTTTATCTGCCGCTACCGGTGAGAAACACTGGGAAGCGCGCGTAGCGATACCTCGTGGACGTACGGACTTAGAGCGTATGGTTGATGTACAGTCAGGCCTGGTGCTTGATTCTGGTCGTTTATTTGTTCTGAGTTATAACGGACGTTTAGCGGCATTAAATCCGCAGAATGGTAATTTCTTATGGGCGAAAGACCTATCGGGATACCGAGATTTTGTGCTGGATCGCCAAGCGTTATATGTGATTGATGAGGATGATGTGTTGCGCGCATTTGATTTAGCAAGCGGAACAGAATATTGGTCACAACAACAATTTAAATATCGCATGTTGGGTGATGTTCAGTGGGATAGAGGACAACTGTTAGTTGATGACGGTTTGGGCTATTTGCATTGGGTTAACCCACGCGATGGTAGTATGCTTGGCCGTGCCAAATTAGCCAATCATTTAGATTCCGGCCAGACGTTATTGAGAATTGCGCGTGACAATGATCAATACTTTGTGCTGGATGCGGATGCCAATATCAGTGCTTACCAACGCAAGCCTAACCCGCTTGCACGCGAAGGGCGTTCCCCTTTATCTAGTCAGCAGAGAATTACCCCATGAGTAAGCCGATTATTGCTTTAGTAGGTCGGCCGAATGTCGGTAAATCGACATTATTTAACCGATTAACCAAAACGCGCGACGCCATTGTTGCCGATTATCCGGGTCTGACTCGCGACCGCCAATACGGTACAGGACGCGTGGGGGATTATCCTTATATTGTGGTCGATACCGGCGGTTTGAGCGGTGAAGCTGACGGTGTTGATCCGCTGATGGCCGGTCAGGTGCAGCAGGCGTTGGAAGAGGCGCACGCGATTTTCTTTTTGACCGATGGCCGTGCCGGCGTAACGCCTGCAGACGAAGCGATTGCGCAGTTTGTGCGCGGTTACGGTAAACCGGTGCAGTTGTTGGTGAATAAAACCGAGGGTTGTAATTTATCGGTATTAACCGCCGAGTTTTACTGCTTGGGTTTGGGTGAGCCGATTGGTATTTCGTCAGCGCACGGTGATAACGTCGCCGAGGCTGTGGATGAGCTGATTGAACGTTTACCTATGGTTGAAGACGTTGATGCGATGGATTTAGATGAAAATCCAGGCATTCGGGTGGCGGTGATCGGTCGTCCTAACGTGGGTAAATCTACCTTGGTCAACCGTATGCTTGGTGAAGAACGTGTGGTCGCGTTCGATATGCCCGGTACAACTCGAGACAGTATTTATATTCCGTTTGAACGCGATGGTCAGTTATACACCTTGATTGATACCGCGGGTGTGCGTCGGCGCAAAAATGTTGCCGAAAAAGTAGAAAAGTTCAGCGTTATTAAAGCCATTGAAGCGATGGAAGATGCGCATGTAGTGGTGATGTTGATGGACGGATCCGAAGGCATTACCGACCAAGACCTAACTCTGTTAGGTTTGGCGATTGAGTCCGGTCGCGGCTTGGTTTTAGCTGTGAATAAGTGGGATCACCTTGACCCGGATCAGCGCAAAAAAATTAAACATGAGCTGGATTATCGGTTGCAGTTTATTGATTATGCCAAAACGCATTTGATTTCTGCTTTACACGGTACTGGGGTGGGCGACTTATTTAAAACCATTAAACAGGTTTATAAAGACGCCACCAATAAGGTTTCTACTTCTGATTTGAACCGCGTGTTGGAGCAGGCTATTTTGGATCACCAACCGCCATTAGTCGGTGGTCGCCGCCTAAAAATGCGTTATGCGCATTTAGGTGGGTTAAATCCGCCGCGTGTGATTATTCACGGCAATAAACTGGATAA
>DIJW01000165.1:0-1348 GCA_002421475.1 Thiomicrospira sp. UBA5634
GTTACGAAGCGCGTAAACAGATTGTGGCGGATTTAGAAGCACTTGGTTTAGTCGAAAAAATCGAACCACATAAACTTATGGTGCCACGCGGTGACCGTACCCATGCAGTCATTGAACCTTTATTAACTGACCAATGGTATGTTGCAGTGCAAGAGCTAGCGAAACCGGCGATTGATGCAGTTAAAAATGGTGATATTGAATTTGTACCCAAAAATTGGGAAAACACCTATTTTGAATGGATGAACAATATCCAAGACTGGTGTATTTCGCGCCAAATCTGGTGGGGTCATCGCATCCCCGCTTGGTACGATGACCAAGGCGGCGTATATGTCGGACGTGATGAAACCGAAGTGCGCGCTAAACACAATTTAGCTGATCGTCCATTACGTCAAGACGATGATGTACTCGATACCTGGTTTAGCTCAGNNGCTTCGTGCCGAAGCAGTACGAGAATATGTATTTCTCCTGGATGCGCGACATTCAGGATTGGTGCATCAGCCGCCAGCTATGGTGGGGACACCGCATTCCTGTCTGGCATTGCAGCCAGTGTCAACAGATGACAGTTTCAATTGACGAGCCAACGCAATGTTCCCATTGCCGTTCTTCAAATATAATTCAAGACCCTGACGTACTCGATACCTGGTTTAGCTCAGCATTATGGACGTTTTCAACCCTAGGCTGGCCGGACAAGACGCCGGAACTGGAAAAATTCCACCCTACTTCGGTATTAGTCACCGGCTTCGACATTATTTTCTTCTGGGTCGCGCGCATGATTATGATGACCCTCAAGTTCACTGGCGAAGTACCGTTTAAACAGGTATATGTGCATGGATTGGTGCGTGATGGCGAAGGCCAAAAAATGTCCAAATCCAAAGGTAACGTACTAGACCCGATTGATTTGATCGACGGCATAGATTTAGAAAGCCTGGTCAACAAACGCACCTACGGCATGATGCAGCCTGAAAAAGCCGCCAAAATCGAAAAAGATACCCGCAAACAATTTGCCGACGGCATTTCTGCTTTCGGTACCGATGCATTGCGTTTTACTTTCGCCTCACTAGCTTCAACCGGGCGTGACATTCGGTTTGACCTGAATCGTTGTGACGGTTATCGCAACTTCTGCAACAAACTGTGGAACGCCACCCGTTACGTCTTAATGAACACCCAAGGTTTTGATACCGGCGTAGATGAGAAGCAACCGATTGAGTTGTCATTGGCAGATCGTTGGATTATTTCGCGCTTGCAACATGTTGAAGCTGAAGTAGTACGCCATTTTGAACAATATCGTTTTGATATGGCAGCCAACTTGTTGTACGAGTTCACCTGGAACGAATACTGTGACTGGTAT